>NZ_LIRL01000999.1 GCF_001419795.1 Streptomyces niveiscabiei | reverse complement strand
GCCAAGGCCCGGACGGGCGCGGCCTTGAGGGCCAGGGGGCCCGGACGGGCGGGGGCTTGGCAGCCACGCGCCTTCGCGGGCCCGGACCCCGGCGGGCCCCAACCTCGGCAGGCCCGGACCCCGGCAGGCGCGCGCCTTAACAGGCGCAGGTCTTGGCGCGCACAGCCGGTGGCGCGCGCGGGTCCTGGCAGGAGGTACTCCGCCTCAGGCCCCGGGAGTCGCCGCGCCCGCCGGTTCCGCTTCGTCCGTCGGCGTTTGCGCTCGCGCCGTTCCCGCGCCCTCCGGTGCCCCGAAGCGGGCCAGGGTGTGCCAGATCATCTTGAGGTCCTGGAGTTCGTACCGGCCGGTGCGGGCGGCGTCGCCGATCACGCGGGGAGTGATGTGGCCGTCGGCCGCGATCTCCTCGCCCAGGGCGGTGTACTCGGCGCCCCGGTAGTCCGCGTGGGCGTGGAGTTCCGCGACGGTGAGGCGGTAGCCGGGGTGCCATTCGACGGGGCACGGGAGAAGGCGGGCGTCGGCCTCCACCCGCGTACCCCGGTAGCAGGCGTCCAGGACGACCGCTTCGACGTCCCGCGCGAGCTCGACTCCGCCGTGCACCTGGGTCTCGATGTAGTCGTTGAGCGCGTCCTGTTCGTCGGCTTCGGCGAGGGCGATCAACGAGGAAGACGCGGCGACGCCGAATTCGGTTGGCTCGGCGGCGCTGTCGGGGTAACAGAACGTCGCGCGGGCGAGCGTGTCGGCGGTGAGGCGGAAGTGGGAGGAGCCGAAGCGCGGGGCCGCGCCGACGACCTGGCGGCGGAAGTCGAGCGCGCCGTACACGGGCCGTTCGTGCGGGGTGGCGTCGTCGTAGGCGCCGCCGAAGATCCGGCTCTCCCAGCGCCAGCGGTCGCCCCCAGGGTGCGCGGTGAGGCCGCCGTTGCTGGAGCCGGTGACGAACTGGGAGTGGTAGGCGCCGTCCCGGGAGAGGGCCCGCAGAATCGGTTCTCCGCGTGTCGTGCGGTCGGGGTGGAAATTCAGGGTGATCCGCAGGTTTGGCGGGACGGCGGGCCCGTACGCGCGGGTGGAGACATGGGCGATGGCGGCACGCACGCGCGGGGACGCGAAATCCACTGGAACCTCCTGACGACAGCTGCTTACTCTAGCCCCGAACCTAGGACCACTAGGTTCGAGATTCGAACTCCCTGGAGGCTAACCGTGCGAGCGCTCACCGAGAACGAGATCCGCAACTCCTTCGTGAACTGTTCCAAAGGTGAGGCCAAGCGGCTCGCGATCCCCCGTGACCTGGACGTACGCCCCTGGGACGACCTCGACTTCCTCGGCTGGCGCGACCCCGGGGCGCCCGACCGCAGCTACCTGGTCGCCGAGCACGGGGGCCGCCTCGTCGGCGTGACCCTGCGCTTCCCGTCGTCCCAGCGCGGCTTCCTGCACCGCAGCATGTGCTCCCTGTGCCTCACGACCCACCGGGGCGGCGGCGTCTCCCTGATGACCGCGCGCAAGGCCGGCGCGGCGGGCCGCGAGGGCAACTCCGTCGGCGTCTACATGTGCACGGACCTCGCCTGTTCGCTGTACGTCCGGGGCCGCAAGGTCCCCGACTCGGGCAGCCGCTTCGAGGAGAGCCTGACGGTGGAGGAGCAGATCGCCCGTACGACGGGGCTGCTGGCGGGGTTCCTCGACAAGCTCGCCGTCTGAACTCACTGCGCGCGCAGGCGGGCCGCCGTCACCCGGTGGAGGTGGATCAGCACGTCGTGCGCGCGGGCGAGGGCGACGTCCGAGGGAGCCTCGTCCGGGTAGGCCGTGCCGATCCTGCGCGTGGGGCGTGCCGTGTGGAGCCACTCCCGCGCGGGCGCGCGTACGGTGCGCAGGTCCAGGACGTAGTTCCGGTACCGGACGCGGTCGAGGGTGGCCTCGTTGCTGCCGGGCTCCGGCGGGCCGACCGTCCACCGCCTGACGGCCGTCTCCTCGGCGTCCGTGGCCACGAACGAGCCGCGTCCGAACGTCACGCCGACACTGACGTAGCCGTCCCCGAGGCGGTCCCTCAGGAACGCGCCCTGCATCTTCGGGTAGCTGTCCGGGTCCACCGGTACGTACCCGATGTGGTCGTCGTGCGCCGACAGGAGGACCTTGGTTCCGGTGTGCGCGGCCCACCAGGCGACGTTCGCGGCCATCGCCTCGTCGCGGTAGCGCATCCCGGCCGCGATCTGCGGCCTGCCTCGCTCGAACTCGAACGCGTACTGGCCCGCCGTACGGTCGATGGCCGTGGCGTTCTGGACGGCCATCGCGTATCCGGCGCCGGACGGCTTCTCCTTGATCAGCTTCAGCGCCCGGGCGGTCCGTTCCGCGCGCTCCTTGCGGGCCTCGTACGGGGTGGCGAGGTACTCCTCGATGTACGCGCCCGTCTGCCGGGTCGGGCGCAGGCCCGCGTACAGCTCGGCGAGCCTCGCGCTCAGCTCCGGGCGGTGTTCGGCGACGTACCGCTCGACCTCGTCGTACACCTCGGGGCCCGTCCAGGCGATGTCGTCGCCGAGGAAGCGTACGGGGTCGTGGGGGTGGTGGATGTTGTACGCCCGCATCCACTTGACCAGGGCCAGGTAGTCGGTGTTGTTCCACCAGCGGTAGTCGCGCTGGAACTCCTCCTTGAAGATCTGCTCCGGGGTGCCCTTGCCGTGGACCACGTACGCGTCCAGGCGGCGGCCGGTGCTCCAGGGGGTTTCCAGGGCGAAGGTGCGGAAGCCCTGTTCCTCGACGAGGTGGCGGAAGACTCGGGCTTTGAGGGCGAAGAAGTCGTGCGAGCCGTGGGTGGCTTCGCCCAGGCCGACGACCTCGGCATCGCCGATGGCCTGGTCGAGGGGACGGAGGTCGCGGGTGTCGCCGCCGGGTTCGGGGGTGCGGAGGGGG
>NZ_LIRL01000998.1 GCF_001419795.1 Streptomyces niveiscabiei | reverse complement strand
GGCTGCCGTCGATGCGGGCGCGCGCCGCCGCCAGGCCCGGGAGGGCGCTGTCACGGAGGTTCACGTACTGCAACTGGGCGCCCGCATCGACGGCAGCCTGCGTCTGACCCGGTGCCGTATCTCCGGCCCGGTCCGCCTGGGCGGCACCCAGATCGCGGGCGCGCTCTTCCTGGACCACGCCGAAGTCACCGGTGACGACAGCGGGTTGCCGGCGCTGGGCCTCAACCAGCTCTCCGTGGACGACGACCTGTGCGCGAGGGGCCTGAAGGCGCGGGGCATGATCCGCCTGGACGGCGCCCGGGTCACCGGCTCGGTCGACCTGGAGGACGCGGACCTCGCCCACCCGGGCGCGAACGTCGTCCAGGCCGAGACGATGGAGGTGGGCGCCAACATCGTCGCCCGCCGCCTGCGCGCTCAGGGCCGTATCGACCTGCGCGGCGCCCGCGTACCGGGCCGGATCGACCTCCTCGACTGCACGCTGTCGAACCCCGGCGGGACGGCGCTGCGCGCGAGCAGTTGCGTGATCGGCGAGCTGTGGCTGCGCAGGGGCGCCCCGATCGAGGGGATGCTGAACCTCCGGGCCACGGAGATAGGCCAGTTGAACCTGTCCCCGGAGAAACTCCCGGACCAGGTGCGCCTGTTGGACCTGACGTACACGTTCCTGACCCCGCACGCCCCGGCGGAGTCCCGCCTTCCGATGCTGGACCGCGACGACTCGTTCACGCCGTTCGACCCGCACGCGTACGAGCAGCTGACCGCCGCCTACCGCAGGACCGGCGACGACACCTCGGCCCGCCTGGTCCAGCTCGCCAAACAGCGCCGCCACCGCCGCACCCTCCCCTGGTACGGCCGCCTCTGGGGCCACGTCCAGGACACGACGGTCGGCTACGGCTTCCGCCCCCTGCGCGCGGGCGGCTGGCTCCTCTCCCTCCTGGCGATCGGCTCGATCACGTTCGCCCTCCACCACCCGGCGCCCCTGAAGCCCGCCGAGTCCCCGGACTTCAACCCCGTCTTCTACACCCTGGACCTGCTCCTCCCGGTCATCTCCTTCGGCCAGGAGGGCGCGTTCAAGCCGGCGGGCGTCTACCAGACCCTGTCGTACGTCCTGATCGTGACGGGCTGGATCCTGGCGACGACGGTGGTCACGGGCATCACGCGGACGGTGAGCCGGCAGTAGGCAGCCCCGCCAGCTCCCCGATGTCCGCCAGCATCCGGGCGCTGTCCGGCTCCCGCCCCGTGAACAGGCGGAACGCGTCGGCGGCCTGGAAGACGGCCATGCCGCCCCCGTCGAGGGTCGCGCAGCCCAACTCTCGGGCGACGCGAAGGAGTTCCGTCTCCAGCGGGCGGTACACCACCTCGGCGACCCACAACTCGGCGCGCAACAGCGCGGCGGGCAGCGGCAGTCCGGGATGCGCGGCCATCCCCGTGGGCGTCGCGTGGACCAGCCCGTCGGCGTCGGCGAGGAGCGCGGGCAGCGCGTCCGGGGTCGCGTACGCCGCGCGGCCCGCGCCGAAGTGGCCGTTCAGGGCGGAGGCCAGAGCGGCGGCGCGTTCCGGTACCGCGTCCACGACCGTCACCGTCCCCGCGCCCAGCGTCAGCGCGGCATGCGCGACGGCGGCCCCCGCACCGCCCGCGCCCAGTTGCACGACCCGCTCCAGCGGCACGTCCGGCAGCCCCCGCGCGAAGGACGCCGCGAACCCGGTGACGTCCGTGTTGTGGCCCACCGCCCGCCCGTCCTCCCCGAAGACGACCGTGTTGACCGCGCCCAGCGCCTCGGCCTGCGGCGACAGGGCGTCCAGGTGATCCAGCACGACCTGCTTGCAGGGATGCGTGACGTTCAGCCCGTCGAACCCGAGGTCCCGCGCCGCGCGCACCAGCTCCCCCACCGCCTCGGGACCCGCACCGAGCACGTCGAGGTCGATCAGCCGGTACAGGTACCGCAGGTCCTGCCGGTCCGCCTCGCGTTCGTGCAGCGCGGGGCTGAGGGACGGGCCGATCCCGGAGCCGATCAGTCCGACGAGATACGAGTCCTTGGCCACGCGGACCTCCTGAGCGGTCACCGTAATGTACGAACCAGTACGTTAGCTATATCAGCCGGACGCCTCCGCCGGGAACCCCCACCTCCCCGCCTTCTACAATCTGCGCACTGTCCGCACTCCCGAAGGACTCCGATGACCAGCGTCGACGAACCAGCACGCCCCGGCGGACGGATCCGCGACGCGGCCCGCACCCGGGCGGAGATCCTCGACGTGGCCACCCAGGAATTCGCGCGGGCGGGCTACGACGGCGCCCGCGTCGACGAGATCGCGGCCCGCACCCGCACCACGAAGCGGATGATCTACTACTACTTCGGCGGCAAGGAGCAGCTGTTCACGGCGGTCCTGGAGCGCGCGTACGGCGTGATCCGCGAGGCCGAACAGCGCCTGGACGTCGACCACCTGGACCCGGTCGCGGCCATCCGCCGGCTCGCGGAGGTGACGTTCGACCACCACGAGGCCCACCCCGACTTCATCCGCCTGGTGACGATCGAGAACATCCACGGCGCGGAGCACATCGCGGCGTCCGAGAAGCTCGGCCGCATGGGCTCCCCGGCGCTCGACGTGATCCGCCGCATCCTCGCCGCCGGGCAGCGGTCGGGCCTGTTCACGGCGGACGTCGACGCCGTCGACCTGCACGCGATGATCAGCTCGTTCTGCTTCTTCCGGGTCGCCAACCGGCACACGTTCGGCGCCCTGTTCGGCCGCGACCTGCTCGACCCCGGGCAGCGCGAGCAGTACCGGGTGATGCTCGGCGACATGGTGATCGCGTACCTGACGGCGGAACGCGCGGCGGACTGACGGCCGTCGGGAACTGTCCGCGCGACCTCTTGACACGGGGGAAACCTCGGCGCAACATCCCTTCCCACCGAGACTAACTACCCAGTGGGTTAATTAAGCGCCCCACAAGCACCCCACAAGCGCCCACCAGCGC
>NZ_LIRL01000997.1 GCF_001419795.1 Streptomyces niveiscabiei | reverse complement strand
CTCCACCTCACGCTCCAGGAGGGCCGCCGCCGTGAAGTGCTCCTGGAGCGTGAGGTGGAGGAAGCCGTACCAGCCGTGGGCCTGCGGCTTCAGCAGGCCGTACTGGGTGCTGATCTCGTCGAGGATCGTGCGGCTGTCGGCGGGGTCGAGGTCGATCGTGGGGAGGAAGCGGTCGATCTGGTCGAGGAGGTCGTCCTCGGGGAAGTAGCGCAGGCCGCGCTGGTGGTAGTGGCGGGCGAGCTCTTTCAGGAGGTCCTGTTTGCGGTCCGTGGTGAAGCGGCTGTAGCGGGTGATCTCGCGGTGCGCGTCCCATTCGCGCAGCAGGACTTCGACGCAGCGCTGGTACAACGCGGCCCGGCGTTCGGGGAGTTCGAGGTCGCGTTCGTAGACGATCGCGATGAGGCTGAGCAACAGGGGGTTCGCGGCGAGGGTCTGGAGCCGGCCGTTCGCCGAGAGGGCGCGGACGAGGCCGGCGCGGCGGCGGTCCGTCGTACCGAACCAGTTCGCGACGAACGTCTCGATCTGCGGCCACTCGAAGTCGAGGGCCTCCAGGACCTGGAACTGGGGGAGGCCGCCGCGCCAGCCCTGGCGGCGGCAGGTCGTGGCGATGAGGGCGCGGGGGAAGCGGGTCGCGAGGCGGGCGATCTCGGCGGTGACCCTGCGGTAGGCGTTCTCGGCGTCCTGGGCGTTCTCGCCGCCGAGGACTTCGTCGAGGCCGTCGAGGAGCAACACGGCGGTGCCGTCGGCGAGTTTGTCCGTGAGGTAGTCGCGGGCGCCGTCGAAGCCGTAGTGGTCGGACCAGTGGTCCGCCAAGTAGTCGAGCAGGGAGGGGTTTCCGCTCTCCACGAACCGGAACAGCTCGACGTAGGCGGGGAGTTGGGAGGTGTCCGTGGCCAGACGGAGGGCGAGGTGGCGGAGCATGGTGGTCTTGCCGGCGCCGGGGTCGCCGACGACCACGATCCGGCGGTAGCGGTTGAGGGCGTCGACCGGGATGTAGGTGTGGGTGGCGGCGGCCCGGACTTCGGCGGCGACACGGGCTTGGGCGGCGCGGGCCCGTTCGGCTCGTGCGCGTGACTCCCCCGGGTCTTCCGAGTTCTGCGTGTACCAGGCGGGAGGGTGGTGGTCGATGGAGAACGCGCCGGTCGCGTCCAGCGCCGAGTGCGCCTCCTCGCGGTCGAGTTCGTCGCCCGACAAGAACCTCAACGGCTGCTGCTCCTGCACCCCCACCTGCACATACAGCCGCTCCAGCCGCAGCGGGCGCGACATGTCGAGGATCTTCAGCGTGGACAGCTCCTGGACGAGCCGCGCGCAGTACAGGGCCGCCGCGTCCTCCAGCGTCGAACGGTGCTCGGCGACCCGGGCCGCCGCCTGTTCGACCTCGCGGGCCGCCTCCCGGTCGGCCTTCCTCTGCTCGCGTTCCGTCAACTGCCGGTCGTGGTCCCACTCCTGCTGTCTGAGCCGGAGTTGGGAGTCGTGTTCGAGCTGGATCTTCTCCCGTTCGAGGCTCTGCGCCCGCTGCATCTGCCACAGGGCGACGCCCGCCGCGATCAGGGCGACGAGGATTCCGCCGAGGGCGGTGACGGCGGAGGCGCTGTCCAGCGCGAGGTTCCCCGTCATTCCGCATTCCCCCTCATTCCGCCGATTGTGGCATCCGGGGCGTCCGGTGAACCCCCTTTCTCGGTACGTCAGTTCGCGGCGCGTCTGGCGAGAAGTTCGCGTTCTCTCCCGTTGCCGGCGAGGCGGGCCGCCCGCGCGAACTCGGCACGCGCCTCCTCGGTGCGGCCGAGCCGCTCCAGCAGGTCGCCCCGGACGCTGGGGAGCAAGTGGTAGTCCTTCAGGGCGGGTTCGGTGGTGAGGGTGTCGAGGAGGGTGAGGGCGGCGGCGGGGCCCGCTGTCATCGAGAGGGCCACCGCGCGGTTCAACTCGACGACCGGGGAGGGGAATCGGGCCGCCAGTGCGTCGTACAGGCGGGTGATCGCCTGCCAGTCGGTGTCCTCGTACGTCGTCGCGTGGGCGTGGCAGGCCGCGATCGTCGCCTGGAGGGTGTAGCGGCCGGGGGCGCCGGTCGTCGTGGAGCGGGCCCGGGACAGGGCCTCGATGCCGCGGGTGAGCAGGAGGCGGTTCCAGCGGTGGCGGTCCTGGTCGCGCAGGAGGACGGGGGTGCCGTCGGGGGCCGTGCGGGCCGGGGTGCGGGACGCCTGGAACTCCAACAGGGAGGCCAGGGCGTGGACTTCGGGTTCCCCCGGCATCAGGGCGGTGAGCCGTCTGGCCAGGCGGAGGGCGTCCTCGCAGAGGGCGGGGCGCAGCCAGTCGTCGCCCGCTGTCGCGGCGTAACCCTCGTTGAAGATCAGGTAGATGACGTCCAGGACGGAGTCCAGGCGGGCGGCCCGGTCGGGGCCCTGGGGGACCTCGAAGGCGACGTTGCGGGTCGCCAGGGTGCGTTTCGCCCGGACGATGCGCTGCGCGACCGTCGGTTCCGGGGCGAGGTACGCTCGCGCGATCTCGGCGGTGGTGAGGCCGCCGAGCAGTCGCAGCGTCAGGGTGGTGCGGGACTCCGGGGACAGCACGGGGTGGCACGCCATGAAGACCAGCCTCAGGACGTCGTCGTCGAAGTCGTCCGCCTCCTCGTACTCGTACGACGTCGGCGGGGCCGTCTCCGACAGGTCCCGGCCGATCTCCGCGAGCTTGCGCGCGTACACCTCGCGGCGGCGGATCAGGTCCACCGCGCGGCGCCTGGCGGTCGCGGTCAGCCAGGCGCCGGGGTTGTCCGGGACGCCGTCCCTCGGCCACTGCTCCAGCGCGGCGACGAGGGCGTCCTGAGCGAGTTCCTCGGCGATCCCCACGTCCCGGACCAGGCGGGTGACGGTGGCGATGATCCGCGGGGACTCGATCCGGAAGACGGTCTCGACGGCGTGGCGGGGGGTGTCGGTGAGCTGTGTGTCCACAGCTCACCATCGAACACCCCGGCACTGACATCTGCCGGATGGGCGGGGGTGACGGGTACTACGGGGGTACTGCGAGTACTGCGAGTACTACGGGTACTACGGGTACTACGGGTACTACGGGTACTACGGGTATGACG
>NZ_LIRL01000996.1 GCF_001419795.1 Streptomyces niveiscabiei | reverse complement strand
GACCGGCCCCGCAGCGCGCCGACCCCCGTCGGCCGCCTCCGGCTGCTCCTTCTTGGCGTACATGACGACCCCACCTCAGCTCTGCCCGCGGTCACTCCCCCCTTGCTACGAGCATGCCCACCCCGGGTGAAGGTCCGAACGGGCAGTACCGAGGCACCGTCGTCTGCCCGGAAGACGGGTCGTGGACGGGCGGAGACCGGTTCGACGGGGTGTGCGCTCAGTTCAGCCGCTTCGCGCTCCCCGCCCCCTGTCGGCCCCCGCCCTGATCGTGGGTGCTACAGCGCCGTCAGCCGGCCCGGACCCGGCGCCGGGCGCGGCAGCATCGCCGGTTCCTGGGACGCCGACTCGGGCCGCAGCGCCAGGACCGCAGCGACGGGGTGCTCGTCGTGGGGGACGCCGGCGGGTTCGGGGAGCACGATGTGGTCGGGTACGACGATGTCGTCCGGTACGCCGTCGTCGTACCGGATCTCGCCGGTGCGCTCGCCGTCCTCGTACCGGTCGTAGCTCTGTGCGGTGCCCTCCGGGACGGGCGCCGTCACCGCCTCCGGGGTCGCCCGGGACAGGAGGACGACGCCTCGGCCCGCGAGCCCCGCTCCGGCGGCTGCGAGGAGGATGCCCGCGGCGCCTCCCTGGAGGCTCTCGCCCAGCAGGGTCAGCCCGATGACCGCAGCGGCGACCGGGTTGGCGAGGGTGACCATGGAGAGGGGTGCGCCGAGGCCGTCCTGGTAGGCGGTCTGGGAGAGGAGCAGGCCGGCTGTCGCGAACGCGGCGACCAGCAGGGCGATGCCCACGAGCTGGTACAGCGGCAGGGAACCGGTGTCGGTGAGGGCGACCGTCACCGTCTGGGTGAGCGCCGAGGCGACCCCCGAGGCGATGCCGGACGCGGTCGCGTGGCGGAGGCCGGGCTTCGCGCCGGGCCGGGCCAGGAACGCGATCACGGTGACCGTGGCACTCGCGACGGCGATGGACTGGGCACCGTCGAGCACCTTCTCCGGCGCGGGCCCCGACGCCACGACCAGGATCGCGGCGAGCCCGGCGAGGGTGTACGACGTCCCCCGCCACTCGGCCCGGCTGACCCTGCGCCCGGCGATCCGCGCGCCCAGCGGCACGGCGGCGACGAGCGTCAGCGCGCCGAGCGGCTGCACGACGGTCAGCGGACCGTAGTTCAGCGCGACGACGTGCAGCAGCGCACCGCCCCCGTTCAGCAGCACGGACCCCCACCAGGCACCGCGCCGGACCATCCGCATGATCCCGGCCCCGGAGGACCGCGAGGCGAGCCGCTCCTGTGCGACAGCGGCGGCGGCGTACGCGACCGCGGAGAACAGCGACAGGACGACCGCGACGAGGGTGGCGTTCATCGGCCCGCTCCCACGAGTTCCTTGACGGGCTCGGCCGTCGTCTCCGGTACGGGTAGTACGTCAGGGGTACGGGTCCTGGGCGGCCGGACGAAGGCCAGCGCGACCCCGAGCAGGGCGCCCGCGACGATCGCGTCGAGCCAGTAGTGGTTGGCCGTCCCCACGATCACCAGCAGCGTCAGGGCGGGATGCGCGAGCCACAGCCACCGCCAGCGCGAGCGCGTCGCGACGATCATCCCGATCGCCAGCATCAGCGCCCACCCGAAGTGCAGCGACGGCATCGCGGCGAACTGGTTGGAGAGGTGGTCGGTCTGCGGCGGCCCGTACACGGACGGCCCGTAGACCCGCGCCGTGTCGATCAGCCCCGTGCCGGACAGCATCCGGGGCGGCGCCAGCGGGAAGAGGAGGTGGCCGACGAGCGCGGCCCCGGTGACGGCGGCGAGCACCCGCCGCGCCCACACGTAGTGCGCGGGACGGCGCAGGTACAGCCAGACCAGGAAGGCGAGCGTCGCGGGGAAGTGGACGGTCGCGTAGTACACGTTCGCGGCCTTCGCGAGTCCGTCCCCGTGCAGCAGCAGCCCTTGCACGTCGACCTCGGAGGGGAGGCGGGCCCAGCGTTCGAAGTCCCACACGTGATGCGCGTTGCGGAACGCTTCCCCGGTGTGCCCGGTCGCCAGCTGACGGCCGAACTTGTAGACGAGGAAGAGCCCTGCGACCAGCAGCAGCTCGCGGACTATCGGAGGCCGGGCCGCTGTGGACCCCGCTCCTTCTCCAGGCTCGGTGCGGGCATTCATCCCCATGCCTTTTCGTTCACGGTGGTGCGCTGCGACGGTGGCCGCAGTGTCGATACGAAAGCGTATCGATACGACAGTGTACCGATACGATCCAGTACCGGTACACTGGAGTATCGATTGACGTACACCACATCGATCCGGTCGCCGGACCGGGAATGAAACGGAGAGGGAGAACGATGACGTCGCAGGCCGCGGAGGTGCCGGAGACGGCCGCGTCGCGCCGCTCCAAGCTCACGCCCGAACGCGAGCAGGAGTTCTTCGACGCCGTCCTCGAACAGCTTCGGGAGTGCGGGTACGACGCCGTCACGATGGACGGCGTCGCCACGAGCACGCGGTGCAGCAAGTCCACGCTGTACCGGCAGTGGAAGACGAAACCCCAGTTCGTCGCCGCCGCCCTGCGCTCCTGCCGCGAGGTCCGCTTCGCCGGCATCGACACGGGCTCCCTCGCGGGCGACCTCCGCGCGGCGGCCCTCGCGGGCGCGGACTCGGCCGGCAAGGACACGGCCCTCATGCAGGCGCTGGGCCACGCCGCCATCCAGGACCCCGAACTCCGCCAGGCCCTGCGGGAGACGCTCATCGAACCCGAGGTCGAGGCGGTCCGCCAGATCCTCCAGCGGGGCGTGGAGCGCGGCGAGATCCCGGCCGACCACCCGGCGCTGGAGTTCGTGCCGGTCCAGCTGTACGGCGTCCTGCGCGTCCGCCCCGTCCTGGAGGGCAAGGAAGCGGACCCGGACTACCTGCTCCGGTTCGTGGAAGCCGCCGTCCTGCCCGCGCTGGGCATCCCCTAAACCCAGGTCGGACGTCCACGGGATGACTGGACGCCGATCTGCCGCGCCGCACCGTGGGGACGGGGGCGGCGCACCACCCGGCCGGGTGGAACCCTTCTTGAGCGGAGAGGGGCTCCACCCGGCCGACACTTCTGCGCCGAGACCGTGGGCGGGTCTTCGGCGGCCGGGCCCGTCAGATGTCCTGCCCGCTGCCCCCGCCGGAGGACACCTTGATCCCCGTCGTGATCTGGTCGATCACCGTGGCCCGCTGGTCCGCGTCGACCCCGAAGCGCAGGATGACGAAACGGGTGGGGTCGGCCGGGGACGGGAACGCCACGGACTCCACGATCCCGTCCGCGCCCTTGCTGGTCACCGCCTTCCAGCGGATCTGGTAGCCCTTCTGCCCGGCCACGGTCACGGCCTTGGCCGCGAGGACCTCGTGCGAGGTGATCGCGCCGTACGTGGACCCGCCGTACGACTGCTCCGCGTTGGCGGCGATGTCGGCCTTGGCGATCTCCTCGGCGGTGGACCCCTTCGTGCCGAGGGCGATGGCGGGGGCGGAGTAGACGCCGCCCTTGGTGCAGCTCTTGGACGTGTCGCCGGGGCACGGGTACGTGGAGTCGGAGTTCACCTGCGCCCCGACCTGCATCTGCTGCCCGGTCCAGCCCTCGGGTATGGGGATGCTGATGCCGTTGACGGGATCGGTGACGGCACCGCTCTTGATCTCGGGCGCCTCGGACTCGCCGGGGGAGGGAGCCCCGCCACCGGAACCGCCCGAGCCACCGGACCCACCGGAGCCGCCAGAGCCGCCTGATCCGCCGCCGTTCCCGCCGAAGGGCCCGCCCTGTCCACCACCGGGCCCGCCCGGACCCTGCGCCGTACCGGTCCTGTCGCTCCCGCCGCTGTCCTTGGTCAGCGCGAACACCCCGACCCCGATGCTCGCGAGCACGGCGACAGCGGCGGCGACGGCTATCCCGATCCGCACACCGTTCCTGGACCCGCCCTGGGGCGCGGCCGGATACCCGGGCTGCCCCGGATAGGGCTCCTGCCCGGGGTACACGGGGTACACGGGGTACGCGGGGTACCCCTGAGGTGCGGTGGGGTACCCGGAGGAGAGCACGTCGCCCTGACCGCCGCCGTAATACCCAGGAGCTCCGGTATGAGTACTTGAGAACTCGGCGGGCCCGACGGCCCCCGCAGGCCCTTCGGACTCCGGCCCCTTCTCCAGCCCGACGGCCGGTTCCTCCAGCCCGACGGCCGGTTTCTCCTCCGCGGAATCCTCCGACCCCGGGGAACCGGAGTCGTCCGGCGCGGCCTCCGCCGCATCCGCCTCCGCCCCCACGACCCGGGTCCGCTCCGTCCATGCCCCGCCGTCCCACCACCGCTCGGAGGGAGGACCGTCACTCGTCTGCCCCGGGTCGGGGTACCACCCG
>NZ_LIRL01000995.1 GCF_001419795.1 Streptomyces niveiscabiei | reverse complement strand
GTGGTGTACGCGGTCGTCGTACGGCTGTCGCGGCCGGGCGAGCGGCGAGGAGTGCCCTCCGGAAGAGAGCACTCCTCGGTCTCTCAGTGAGCCGCCGCCTCCCAGTTCTGGCCCGAGCCCACCGACACGTCCAGCGGGGCCCGCAGGTGCACCGCGTCCGCCATCTCCCGGCGGACCAGCTCCTCGACCCTCGCCGCCTCGCCGGGCGCGATCTCCAGGACGATTTCGTCGTGGACCTGGAGCAGCAGACGGGACGTCAGCTTCGCCTCCTCCATCGCCACGGCCACCTTCAGCATCGCGATCTTGACGATGTCCGCCGCCGTCCCCTGGATGGGGGCGTTGAGCGCCATGCGTTCCGCCGTCTCGCGGCGCTGGCGGTTGTCGCTGTTGAGGTCGGGGAGGTAGCGGCGGCGGCCGAAGAGGGTCTCGGTGTAGCCCGTCGCGCGCGCCTCGTCGACCACGCGGTGCAGGTAGTCCCGTACGCCGCCGAAGCGCTCGAAGTACGTGTCCATCAGCGCGCGCGCCTCGCCCGCGTCGATGTTCAGCTGCTGGGAGAGGCCGAACGCGGACAGGCCGTACGCCAGGCCGTACGACATGGCCTTGATCTTGCGGCGCATCTCCGCGTCGACGGCGTCCTTGTCGACGGCGAAGACCTGGGCCGCGACCGTGTTGTGCAGGTCCTCGCCGGAGGTGAACGCGTCGATCAGGCCCTGGTCCTCGGAGAGGTGGGCCATGACGCGCAGCTCGATCTGGCTGTAGTCGGCGGTCATCAGGGACTCGAAGCCCTCGCCGACGACGAACCCGCGCCGGATCGCGCGCCCTTCCTCGGTGCGCACGGGGATGTTCTGGAGGTTGGGGTCGACGGAGGAGAGGCGGCCGGTCGCGGCGACGGTCTGGTTGAACGTCGTGTGGATACGGCCGTCCGCCGCGACCGTCTTGATCAGGCCCTCGACGGTGACGCGGAGCTTGGCCTGCTCGCGGTGGCGGAGCATGACGACCGGCAGTTCGTTGTCCGTCTGGGTGGCGAGCCACGCCAGCGCGTCCGCGTCGGTCGTGTAGCCCGTCTTCGTCTTCTTCGTCTTCGGCAGGCCCAGTTCGCCGAAGAGGACCTCCTGGAGCTGCTTCGGGGAGCCGAGGTTGAACTCGTGGCCCGCCGCCGCGTGCGCCTCCTTCACCGCCTGCTGGACGGCTCCGGCGAACATCTGCTCCATGGCCTCCAGGTGCGCGCGGTCGGCCGCGATGCCGTGGCGCTCCATGCGGGCCAGGATCGCGGACGTCGGCAGCTCCATGTCCCGCAGCAGGTCGGTGGCGCCGACCTCGGCCAGGCGCTCGCGGAACGCCTCGCCGAGGTCGAGGATCGCGCGGGCCTGGATCATCAGGGCCTCGCTCTCCGCGCCGTCGTCCGCGCCGAACGCGAGCTGGCCGTCGGCCGCAGCGGCGGGCTGTAGCTCGCGGCCCAGGTACTCCAGGGAGAGCGCGTCCAGGTCGAAGGAGCGGCGGCCCGGCTTGACGAGGTAGGCGGCGAGCGCGGTGTCCATCGTGACGCCCTCGATGGTCCAGCCGTGCTCGGCGAAGACCCGCATGGCGCCCTTGGCGTTGTGGAAGACCTTGGCGCGGGCGGGGTCCGCGAGCCAGGCCGCCCACGCGCGCTCGTCGGTCTCGTCGAGCTGCGCCGGGTCGAACCAGGCGGCCGGGCCGTCGGCTGCGGCGAGGGCGATCTCCGCGACGCTGCCCGTGCCCAGGGTCCAGCTGTCGACCGTCGCCACGCCGAGCGTGCCCGCCTCGTGTCCGGCGAGCCACGGGGCCAGTTCGCCCGTCGCCAGCACCGAGGCGTCCAGTTCGACGCCGGGTCCGGCGACCGGGGTCGCGTCGGTCTCCACGCCGCCCGGGTCGACCGCCAGCAGGCGCTCGCGCAGGGACGGGTTGCGGATCTCCAGGGTGTCCAGGACGAGGGCGACGGCGGTGCGGTCGTAGGGGGCGCGCTCCAGGTCGGGGACCGTCTTGTCCAGCTCGACCGTCCGCACCATCTCGGTGAGGCGGCGGTTCAGCTTCACGGCGTCCAGGTGGTCGCGGAGGTTCTGGCCCGCCTTGCCCTTGACCTCCTCGACGCGGTCGACGAGTTCCGCGAACGAGCCGAACTGGTTGATCCACTTCGCGGCGGTCTTCTCGCCGACGCCCGGGATGCCCGGGAGGTTGTCCGACGGGTCGCCGCGCAGGGCCGCGAAGTCCGGGTACTGGGCGGGCGTCAATCCGTACTTCTCGAAAACCTTCTCCGGGGTGAACCGGGTCAGCTCCGAGACGCCCTTGGTGGGGTACAGGACCGTCGTGTGCTCCGTGACCAGCTGGAACGAGTCCCGGTCGCCGGTCACGATCAGGACGTCGTACCCGGCGGCCTCCGCCTGGGTCGCCAGCGTCGCGATGATGTCGTCGGCCTCGAAGCCGTCCACCGCGAAGCGGGACACGTGCATCGCGTCCAGCAGTTCGCCGATCAGTTCGACCTGGCCCTTGAACTCGTCCGGCGTCTTCGAGCGGTTCGCCTTGTACTCGGTGAACTCCTCGGAGCGCCAGGTCTTGCGGGACACGTCGAACGCCACCGCGAAGTGCGTGGGCGCCTCGTCACGCAGCGTGTTGGCTAGCATCGACGCGAACCCGTAGATCGCGTTCGTCGGCTGCCCCACCGCCGTCGTGAAGTTCTCCACCGGCAGCGCGAAGAACGCGCGGTACGCCAGCGAATGCCCGTCCATGAGCATCAGCCGCGGCCTGCCCTCGCCGGTTGCCGTCTCGTTCGTCTTCGATGCTGTCTCTGCCACGCCCCCGATCCTGCCACGCGCCACTGACAACGCCCCGCCACGGACCGCTGCCGCGAGCTGTGCCGGACGGGAGAGGGGCGGTGATCAGGAAGGGGACGTGGGGAAACGAGGGAAAGGAAAGGCTGCGGGCGCTGAGCCGCCGGCCGGGAGGGGCCGCTCCGCGCCTCACTCCCCCCTCGGCCCCCCTCGGCCGAGCAGTGCTCCCCATCCACATCCGCCCCAGCACCGACCACCTCTCGCA
>NZ_LIRL01000994.1 GCF_001419795.1 Streptomyces niveiscabiei | reverse complement strand
TGTCGGCTGTCGGCTGTCGGCGGAGCCGAGGGGGACGAACGTCTGCGGGGCTTCCGGCGTCTCAGTCTCGACCGAGGCACTGGAGGCCCCCTATGCGCCGCTCCCTTGTACTGGCCCTTGTGGCCGCCCTGGCCACACTGACGGGCGCCTGCGGCAGCGGGCACGCCGAGCAGCAGTCCGACCGGCAGTCCGCCCGCCCCTCCGACCCGTCCGAGCAGCAGTCCGCCCGGCCCTCCGAGAACCCGGCGGAACGCGCCGCGCGGGCCCGGCAGGTCGCCGCCGCGTGGAACGGCTCGCGGGCGGAGGCGAGTTGGCGTGCCGGGTACCACCCGCTGGGTGACTGGACGGCGCTCCCCAAGGGGCTCACGGACCTGCCGCTCACCCTCCGGGCGACGCTCCCTCCACTCCCCCGCCCCGACGCCGAGGTCAAGTGGCCGGACGGTTCGACCCTCAAGGCTCCGCTCATTCCGGCGAGCACCGCGTACGAGGCGCTGGACCGGTACGAGGGTCCGCTCACCCAACTTCCGGTCACCTCCGTGACGTTGGGGACGATGCCCCTCCGCACGAGCCGGGGTCCCGCGACCGTACCGGCGTGGCTGTTCATGGTGGAGGGACACACCGAGCCGATCAGAAGGGCAGCGGCAAGCCCCTCCCCCCTCCCCAAGTCACCGATAGCTCCGACGAGTTCAACAGTGAACGGGAATCGGGTGGAGAACATCCAGGGCTCCACGCTGACCATCGTCACACCGCACGGCTCCTGCGACGACGGCGTCGAGGTGGAGGCACTGGAGACGCCGGGGAGCGTAGTCCTGACGCCGTACACGGTGAACCCTCAAGAGGGCCTGTGCAGAGCGGACTTGAAGATGGAGCGGGTAAAGGTGAACCTGGCCGGCCCACTGGCCGACCGCATACTCCTGGACGCATCCACGGGCGCCCCCATCCCGTACGACGCCGCGAACGGCCCTTCTCCAACGTGGAGTTGACGCCCTACGGCGCAGGCCCCCTCCGCTTCACCCCCAAAACCTGGACCTCTCCCCTCCCCGGGGAGGGGTGACCCCGAACCGGTAGCCACCCCTTCCCACGTCACGACCTCACCGATCAGACGATCCGCCGAGGCGCGTCGAACTGGTCCACCGGCGCGACGGGGCACGCCGCCGACGGCCCACCGAGGACGTTCCCGCCCACACCCTCCGCGTTCGGCACCGCGCACCGCAGATCGACGTTGACCAGCGGAGCCCCGTACGTGTTGAGGATCCCGCTCGCGTCCCCACCGATGGCGGTGTCGCCATTCCGCGTGGCGAAGTCGGAAGCGGTCCCGCTCCCACTGGCCGTGTCCCCGTAGGCGACCCGAGCCGCGTGGTTCATCTCCCCCGCATTGGTAGCGGTCATGTTCTCCGCCCCCACCCCCGCAGCGGTGGTCGCCGAAGCAACCCCCGTAGCCGCCACGGTCGCAGCAGACGCCAGCGCCGCCCCAGCCAGAACCTTCTTGATCACAACTCTCTCCTGTCCGACGAACCAGAAAAATAACGATCGCTACCGACCAGCGAACGTCACAAGCCAAAAGATTCCGATCACCGACAGGTCACGCGACATCACCACAACGAGCCACCCCAATACGGCCACCTGGCCCCCCCAGAACGGGAAACCCCAGACCACGCCCCACCATCCAACACTCAGGGGGACACCGCGCGGGCCCGGCCGAAGGTGCGGGCCTCAAGAACTCCCCTCATCGCAAGTCACAAGGCTCTTCGCCATTGCTGAAAGTTCACGGGCGAGCCGATCACATTCCTCACCCTGCAAGCAAATCGGCAATATACTCTTTAATTTCCCCCGAAAGCCCGGCGGGATCAATCTCGCGCAAATATGAAACGCACCCCACGTCAACACACCCCGTGGTCGCAAGCTCAAGAATGGCGTGAAGCTGAGACTCCAGCACCTCATCGGCAACCTGCATCAATACTCCCACGGAGCAGTCGAAGAAACTCTCGAGACTTCACCCACACACCTCTCTCAAGCCAATACGGCAACGGATACTGACTTGTACTACAGCCTCAGATCATGACTTGGTGATCGGTAACTTCCGTTTCGGTGCCAGGGTTTGAGTCGGTTGGGCAGGGGGGCACGTCGG
Organism: Streptomyces niveiscabiei; assembly: GCF_001419795.1. GTDB lineage: Bacteria > Actinomycetota > Actinomycetes > Streptomycetales > Streptomycetaceae > Streptomyces > Streptomyces niveiscabiei. Next base: position 921 of record NZ_LIRL01000994.1, on the reverse strand, counting down.
CGGTCGTAGTGGCTCACGGTGGCCCGGGTCTGGTGGAGTGCTCGCCAGTGGTGCTGCTGAAGGCGGTAGGCGTCGTCGCGGTCGCGGTGCCGGGCGCGCTGGATGGTCAGGAAGGCCAGGGCGAGCATCGCGGTGGTGACGTGCCGGTGCCAGGGGGTCCACTTGCGGACCTGGTACTGGCCGAGCCCGGTGAGCTGTTTGCCCCGTTCGTTGCCCTCTTCGATCTACCAGCGGACGCCGGCCTGGGCGATGAACTCGACCGGCGGCGTGACGGCGGTGGCGTGGGCGAGGAAGTAGCCGTACTCGTAGTCGAATCTGCCCTTGGCCAGCTGTTTCGGCCCGCAGGGCGAGGTCCTTGCCGTAGTCGGCATCGGCCACCAGCCAGGTGAACGGCGTCTTCGACGCGAGTGCGGCGGCGAGCATCTCACGTCCCAGCTGCGGCTTCGTCGCGAACGCGACCTCCTCGGGGATACCGGCCTCACGGCGGCGCTCCCGGTCCGATGCCCACGCCGGGCAGGTACAGGCGCCGGTCGTAGAAGGTGTGCCCGCCCGGTGCGGCACAGGTGAGCATCACCATCACCTGACAGTTGCGGACATCGCCGGTCACCCCGCAGTGCTGGTGGGCCACCCCGACCGACTTGGTCCCCTTCTTGATCACCTGGGTGTCGTCCAGCACCAGCGTCGCCGCTGGATCCCCCATACCTCCCGCGGCTCCGGCAGGGCGAACAGATGCCCCAGCCCACCCGTCAAGGCCGCCAACTCCGGGGCTGTAGCACCAGCCTGTTTCACTCCTCAGACCCCAGGATGAAAGAGGTTCACTCACCCCCGGAAGCGGCAAGGTAAACCCGAACCTTCTGCACCCCGACAGAATCGGCCTGGAACCTGATTCCAGACCCCTCACCCCCGAGAACAACAGAAACC
>NZ_LIRL01000993.1 GCF_001419795.1 Streptomyces niveiscabiei | reverse complement strand
GTGGTGGGTCGGGGCGGTCGGAGCGGTGCCGGCGGTCGTGTTGGCGGTCTGCTCGGCGGAGTTGCTGCTGCGGCGGTGCGTGAAGCGGTTCGGCGGGGTGACCGGGGATGTGTTCGGGGGGATTGCGGAGGTGGCGGGGACGGCGAGCCTGGTGCTGCTCACCCTGGGCGGTTGAGTCCTCAGCACGCTTTCCGCCACGCCCCCAGTTCGTACCTCTTCTCCAGTGAGCTCAGTCTCAACTCCCTCGACTTCTCGCAGAACTTGCTCGTCGGCAGCTCGTACTCGACGTGGAACACCGCTTTACCCGCGTCTATGAAGGGGGTCAGGGTGTCGCATTCGTCGTACTGGGCGCACTGTTCGTTGACCGCGAAGTCGAAGTCGTCGAGCAGGGAGGGGATCTGGTCCATGTCGTTCTTCAGGCCCACCGACATGCCCCGGTCGTGGGACAGCCGGGCGATGAGGCGGTTGTAGCGGAGTTGGTCGTCGGGCTTCAGGGGGAAGCCGGTGTCGTTGCGGTAGCCGTCCATGTTGTCCGGCTCCACCGCGTCGAAGCCCTTCTCCTTGCACATGTCGAGGCGCTTGGCCATCAGGGGTTCGAGGGTGTCCAACTGGCGGATGTCCAGCCAGCGTTCGCCTTCCCAGCCGTTGCCCTTGCCGATGACGGACTTGGGGAAGTTCGCGGCGTCGGGGCGCCAGTCCTCGTACGCGCCGGTGGAGAGGTAGCAGATGACCTTGCGGTTCTTCGCGTGGAGCGCGGCGACGGTCGCCTTGGACTGGTCGAAGCCGTCGATGTCGTAGACGGGGACGTCGACGGACGTGTCGAGCTTGCCGTTCAGCTGCCACTGCCAGGCGACACCGGGCCGGGGCTGCCAACGGCCGCTCTGCGCCGGGGGAGTTGACGGCGGGGCGGGGTCGCCCTCGGCGGGACCTGACGTACTCGTGCAGCCGATGAGGAGCAGAAGCGGGAGGGTGACCAGGGTGGCGCGTCTCAAGGGACCGGCTCCAGACGGTGCGGCGACGTTCTCCGAGGATGATCCCCCGGAGCGCATCCATGGCCACGACTTCACCGAGAGGTGAACACGCGCGGGCGTGAGCGGACGCACACACCCGCGTAGGCTCATGGCGGGATCTGTCGCATCGGTTCGCCGCGCCGGTGGGAGGGACCCCGGCACGGCCGTGCGCGTCCGGTCGACCTAAGGTCGTCCGCCGGGCCCGGTCGACCCACACCGTTCGGCCACAGCACTCTCATATTCGGAAGCGGAGAAATCACCACCGTGACTGCTCTCACTCTCAGCACCGCCGCGGCGCCCGGCCTGCGGGCCGACGCGATCGTGATCGGTGTCGCCAAGGGCGCGAAGGGCCCGGTCGTCGCGCCGGGCTCGGAAGCCGTGGACAAGTCCTACGACGGCAAGCTCGCCGCCGTCCTGGAGACCCTCGGCGCGTCCGGCGCCGAGGGGGAGATCACGAAGCTGCCCGCGCCGGCCGGCTTCAAGGCACCGCTGATCGTCGCGGTGGGTCTCGGCGCGGAGCCCGCGAAGGACGCGGGGTACGAGGCGGAGGCGCTGCGGCGGGCCGCCGGGTCCGCGGCGCGCGCGCTGGCCGGGACCAAGAAGGCCGCGTTCGCGCTGCCGCTGGGCGATGCCGGGGAGGTCGGGGCGGTCGCCGAGGGCGTGCTGCTCGGGGCGTACTCCTTCGACACGTACAAGGAGAGCGCCAAGGGGAAGGGCGGCAAGGCGCCGCTCGCGGAGGCCGCGCTGCTGGGGGGCAAGCCCCGGGACGCCGTGCAGAAGGCGGCGCTCGCGCGTGCCGTCGCCGTGTCCGAGGAGCTGAACCGGGCCCGCGATCTCATCAACATGCCGCCGAACGACCTCGACCCGGCCGCGTTCGCCGGGCTCGTCGTCGACGCGGGCAAGGCGCACGGGTTCAAGGTCGAGGTCCTCGACGAGAAGGCGCTCACGGAGGGGGGGTACGGGGGGATCCTCGGCGTCGGTCAGGGGTCCGCGTCGGGTCCTCGGCTCGTGAAGCTGTCGTACAGCCACCCGAAGGCGTCGAAGAACCTCGCGTTCGTCGGCAAGGGGATCACGTACGACTCCGGTGGTATCTCGCTGAAGCCCGCCGGGCACAACGAGACGATGAAGTGCGACATGAGCGGTGCCGCCGCCGTGTTCGCCGCGGTCGTCTCCGCCGCTCGGCTGGAGCTGGAGGTGAACGTCACCGGGTGGCTGGCGCTCGCCGAGAACATGCCGTCGGGGACGGCCGTCCGGCCCGGGGACGTGCTGCGGATGTTCAGCGGCAAGACCGTCGAGGTGCTCAACACGGACGCGGAGGGGCGGCTCGTTCTCGCGGACGCGCTGTGGGCCGCGTCGCTGGAGAAGCCGGACGCGATCGTGGACGTCGCCACGCTGACCGGCGCGATGATGCTGGCGCTGGGGAACCGGACGTTCGGGGTCATGGCCAACGACGACGCGTTCCGCTCCGCGATCCACGACGCGGCCGAGGAGGTCGGCGAGCCGGCCTGGCCTATGCCGCTCCCCTCCCACCTGCGCAAGGGCATGGACTCCCCCACCGCCGACCTCGCGAACATGGGCGAGCGCATGGGTGGCGGGCTCGTCGCCGGGCTCTTCCTCCAGGAGTTCGTCGGCGAGGGCATCACCTGGGCCCACCTCGACATCGCCGGCCCGGCCTTCAACGAGGGCGGGCCCTTCGGCTACACCCCCAAGGGGGGTACGGGGACGGCGGTCCGTACGTTGGTGAGGCTCGCGGAGCTGACCGCCTCGGGCGACCTGGGCTGACGGTTCGCCCACGGGGAGGGGCGCTTCCGTCGTAGGGCGGCTTCAGGGGCGTGGGGGTTGCTCGCGCAGTTCCCCGCGCCCCTGGAGGAGTCGGCTGGTCACCGTCGTCGGCTCCCCCGCCGCATGGGGTTGCTCGCGCCCGCGCGGCGGAGCCGCACATCGACACAGCCCCGCGCCCCTGGAGGAGTCGGCCGATCGCCATCGTCGGCTCCCCCGCCGCGTGACGGGCTGCTCGCGCCCGCGCGGCGGAGCCGCACATCGATACAGCCCCGCGCCCCTGGAGGAGTCGGCTGGTCACCGTCGTCGGCTCCCCCGCCGCATGGGGTTGCTCGCGCCCGCGCGGCGGAGCCGCATATCGACACAGCCCCGCGCCCCTGAGGGCGTAGCCCTCACCCCCCTTGAGAAGTCCCCCTACCTCGGCTCCCGTGTGGTGTCTCACACCCCAGCCCCGTGTCTCGTCCGCGTTCTACAAGTGCGAGGATGGGGTCCGGCAGGACAGGGCCCCCACCGAAGGGCCGAAGCAATGAGCGGCCGGACACCAGCCGCCTGCCGGTCAGTGACGACCGGCGTACGGCGCACATGCATGGAGGACGTGACGTGGCGAACGACGCCAGCACCGTTTTCGACCTAGTGATCCTCGGCGGTGGCAGCGGTGGTTACGCCGCGGCCCTGCGCGGGGCGCAGCTGGGTCTGGACGTCGCCCTGATCGAGAAGGACAAGGTCGGCGGCACCTGCCTGCACCGGGGCTGCATCCCCACCAAGGCCCTGCTGCACGCGGGCGAAGTCGCGGACCAGGCTCGGGAGAGCGAGCAGTTCGGTGTCAAGGCCACTTTCGAGGGCATCGACATCGCGGGCGTCCACAAGTACAAGGACGACGTGATCTCGGGCCTGTACAAGGGCCTCCAGGGTCTCGTCGCCTCCCGCAAGGTGACGTACATCGAGGGCGAGGGGCGCCTGTCCTCCCCCACCTCGGTGGATGTCAACGGCCAGCGCATCCAGGGCCGTCACGTCCTGCTGGCGACCGGCTCCGTGCCGAAGTCGCTGCCGGGCCTGGAGATCGACGGCAACCGGATCATCTCCTCGGACCACGCCCTCGTCCTGGACCGCGTCCCGCAGTCCGCGATCATCCTGGGCGGCGGCGTCATCGGCGTCGAGTTCGCCTCCGCGTGGAAGTCCTTCGGTGCGGACGTCACGATCATCGAGGGCCTGAAGCACCTCGCCCCCCTTGAGGACGAGAACTCCTCCAAGCTTCTTGAGCGCGCGTTCCGCAAGCGCGGCATCAAGTTCAACCTGGGCACGTTCTTCTCGAAGGCCGAGTACACGGCCGACGGCGTCAAGGTCACGCTGGCCGACGGCAAGGAGTTCGAGGCCGAGGTCCTGCTCGTGGCGGTCGGCCGCGGCCCGGTCTCCGCCGGTCTCGGCTACGAGGAGCAGGGCGTCGCGATGGACCGCGGCTACGTCCTGGTCGACGAGTACATGCGCACGAACGTCCCGACGATCTCCGCGGTCGGCGACCTCGTCCCCACGCTCCAGCTCGCGCACGTCGGCTTCGCCGAGGGCATCCTGGTGGCGGAGCGGCTGGCCGGCCTCAAGGCCGTGCCGATCGACTACGACGGCGTGCCCCGGGTGACGTACTGCCACCCCGAGGTCGCCTCCGTGGGCATCACCGAGGCCAAGGCCAAGGAGATCTACGGCGCGGACAAGGTCGTCGCCCTGAAGTACAGCCTCGCGGGCAACGGAAAGAGCAAGATCCTGAAGACCGCGGGCGAGATCAAGCTCGTCCAGGTCAAGGACGGCGCGGTGGTCGGCGTCCACATGGTCGGCGACCGTATGGGTGAGCAGGTCGGCGAGGCCCAGCTGATCTACAACTGGGAGGCGCTGCCCGCCGAGGTCGCGCAGCTCATCCACGCCCACCCGACGCAGAACGAGGCGCTCGGCGAGGCCCACCTCGCCCTGGCCGGCAAGCCGCTTCACGCGCACGACTGACCCTCGGTCACCGAAGCGACGACACAGACTTTCCGCAACTCGTAAGGAGCAACCGAAACCATGGCGGTTTCCGTAACCCTTCCGGCGCTCGGCGAGAGCGTCACCGAGGGCACCGTCACCCGCTGGCTCAAGGCCGAGGGTGAGCGCGTCGAGGCCGACGAGCCCTTGCTCGAGGTCTCGACCGACAAGGTCGACACCGAGATCCCCGCGCCCGCCTCCGGCATCCTCGCGTCCATCAAGGTCGCCGAGGACGAGACGGTCGAGGTCGGCGCCGAGCTGGCCATCATCGACGACGGTTCCGGCGCGCCCGCAGCGGCTCCGGCCCCGGCCGCTGTCGCTGAGCCTGCCGCTGCCCCGGCCCCTGTGGCTGAGGCGCCTGCCGCTCCGGCCCCCGTGGCCGAGGCCCCCGCCGCTCCCGCTCCGGCCGCCGGTGGCGCGTCCGGTACGGACGTCGTCCTGCCCGCGCTCGGCGAGTCCGTCACCGAGGGCACCGTCACCCGCTGGCTGAAGTCGGTCGGCGAGGAGGTCGCCGAGGACGAGCCGCTGCTGGAGGTCTCCACCGACAAGGTCGACACGGAGATCCCGGCGCCCGTCGCCGGTGTCCTGCTGGAGATCGTCGTCGGCGAGGA
>NZ_LIRL01000992.1 GCF_001419795.1 Streptomyces niveiscabiei | reverse complement strand
TCCATGGGCTACTCCCCGGAGCCGTAGCCGGAGCGCGAGTCGGAGCCGGTGCCGGTGCCGGTGCCGGTGTCGGTGTCGGTGTCGGGGGCGCCGGTCGGACACACCGCTGGTGGACCGCCCCCTGGCTCTTCCTCGCGCTCGGGATCACCGTCACCGCCGTCTTCGTCCTGTTCCCCTTCCTCAACACCGTCGTCCTGTCCTTCACCGACGCGACGATGGTGCGCGGGGGCCGGTTCGTCGGCCTCGACAACTACCGCCGCCTGGGCGACGATCCGCGGTTCTGGACGGCACTTCTCAACTCCGGTCTGTACGTCGTCTGCGTCGTCCCGTTCATGGTCGTGCTCCCGCTGTTGCTCGCGAGTCTTGTCAGCGGGCCCGGCCGGTTCATCGGGGTGTTCCGCAGCGCTTTCTACACGCCGGTCGTCATGTCCGCCGTCGCCGTCGGCCTGATCTGGACGAACCTCCTCGACAGCCGGGGACTCGTCAACGAGGCACTGTCGTGGCTGGAGTTGGTGTCGAAACCGGTGCCGTTCATCGCGGACCGGTGGCTGCTGCTGATCAGCGCGATGTTCGTGACCGTGTGGACCGGCGTCGGCTACTACATGGTCGTCTACCTCGCCGCCCTCGCGCACATCCCGACGGCCCTGTACGACGCCGCGTCCGTCGACGGCGCCGGGCCCGTGCGGACGTTCCTGTCGGTGACCGTGCCCGGCGTGCGCTCCACGATGGCGCTGGTCGGCGTGTTGTCGTCGGTGGCCGCGTTCCGGGTGTTCAGCGAGGTGTACGTGCTGTCCGGGAACACGGGCGGCACCGGCGGCAAGGACATCACCATGACCATGCTCATCCAGCGGGAGGGTACGGGGCTGTCGGCCGACACCGGGTACGCGACGGCGATCAGCGTCGTCATGTTCGTGATCACGCTCGCGCTGCTGATCGTGCAGCTGCGCATGCAGCGGCGGGACGGGGACGCGGAGTGAGGCCCGGGGTGCGGTACGCGCTGCTCGTGCTGGTCTTCGTGATCCTCGTCGGGCCGTTCCTGTGGCAACTGTCCTTGTCCTTCAAGGGCGCTGGGGACGACCTGTACACGCGTCCGCCCAGGCTCCTGCCGAGCGACCCGACGTTCGGGAACTACCAGGAGGTCGTGCACAGGGTCCCCGTACCGGGCTACCTCCTCAACTCCACGATCGTCGCGCTGATCTCGGTCGCCGGGAACGTCGCCGGGGCGACCTGCGCGGGGTTCGCGCTCGCGCGGCTGCGGTTCCGGGGGCGGGGGCTCGCGCTGTCCGTGTTCGTCGCCGCGCTGCTCGTGCCGGGGGAGACCGTCATCGTCGCGCAGTTCCTGCTGATGCGGTCCCTCGGGCTCAACGACATGCTGCTCGGCGTGGCCCTGCCGACAGCGGTCGCCGCCCTCAACGTCCTCCTCATGCGCAACGCGTTCCTCGCGCTGCCGGTCGCCCTGGAGGAGGCCGCCGTCATCGACGGCGCGAACGTGTGGCGACGGTTCGCGTCGATCTGCGTACCGCAGGTCAAAGGGGCCATGGCCGTCGTCGCGACCTTCGCGTTCGTCGGCTCCTGGAACGACTTCCTGTGGCCGCTGATCGT
>NZ_LIRL01000991.1 GCF_001419795.1 Streptomyces niveiscabiei | reverse complement strand
CGGCACCCGTACCCCCCGCCACCTCGCCCACCTCCGTGAACTCGCCGACCGTGAACTGAAGTTGCACCGCGCCCTCAAGCGCCCCCGGCTGATCCGCATGTACGGCACCCTGACGGTCGACGACCCCGCCCACCCGGACCTGGACGGCGCGGTGGTCCTCGTCCTGGAGAAGGCGGAGGAGTCCCTCGCGTCCCGCCTCGCCCGCGACCCGGCGGCGCGGCCCCCGGCGCTGCTCGCCCACATCTGCGAGGGCCTGGCCCAGCTGCACCGGGCGGGCTGGGTCCACGGCGACCTGAAGCCCGCCAACGTGCTGCTGATGAAGGACGGTTCGGCCCGCCTCGCGGACTTCAACCTGGCCGCCGAACTGGAGGGCACGCACGCCTACACCCCCGCGTTCTCGACCCCCGACTACACGCCCCCGGAGCTGCTGTGGTCGGAGATCGGCGAGCGGGGGCGCCAGATCCGCCCCTCGGCCGACGTCTGGGCGTTCGGTGTCCTCGCCCACCTGGTCCTCACCGGCACCTTCCCGCTGCCCGGCGCCACGACGACGGCCCGCCGGGACGCGGCGGCGGCCTACGCCCGGGGCGCGGAGGAACTGCGTCTGTCGCCCCGGCTCCCGGACGCCTGGCGGGAGATCGTGCGGAGGTGTCTCGCGCGCACGCACGAGGAGCGGATCACCGGTGACGCGCTGCTGCGGAAGGTGGCGGCGGTGACGGGCACCGATGCCGGGCCCCGTCACCGGAGGCGTACGCCGCTGCTCATCGCGGGCGCGACGGCCGCCACGGTGGCGGTCGCCGTCCTCGGTTACGCCGTCACCGACTGGGCGGACGGCAGCGGCCCTCCGGGCGGCGGGGCGGCGCTGTACGGCGCCGAGTACCTCCGTACCGACAAGGACGTACCGCCCGCCTACCGGCTGCTGATCGTCGAGACGGCGCGCGACTGCGAACGCCCCGAGGTCACGCCGTCGTTGATCGCGGCGATGCTGAAGGTCGAGAGCGGCTTCGACCCGAACCTCGCGGACCCGGCCAACGACGAGTACGGCATCGCCCGGTGGACGCCGCGCGTGCTGCGCTGGTGGATGCACGAGGACGGCACGCCCGGCGAGTCGGTGCCCGTCCCGCCGTTCCCGCCCGCCGAGTCGATCCCGGCGATGGGCCGCTACCTGTGCTGGATCGCGCCCCGCCTGGACCCGAAGCTGCCGGGCGACCGCCGGGTGCTGGTCTCGGCGGCGTACCGGACCTCGTACAAGGTCGTCAACAAGGCGGCCGGCGTTCCCCCGAAGGTCGAGCCCTACGCCGGGCGCGTCGCCCACTACCTCAAGGAGTACACCCCGCCGGGCGCGAAGTGACCCTCAGAGGTGCGAGGTACCCCTTCCCCGCCTTCCGTACGAAGGTGAAGGCCGTTCACCCACGGGGGTGGTGAACGTGCCGAGGAAGGACACCTTCATGAAAGCGCGTATCGCGTCGCCACCTGAGCGCGGCACGCGGGTCACCCGTGCAGTTCGCGGTACGCCGCCACCGCTCCCGGGTGGAGCGGCACCTCGCCGGTGCCGATCAGGCTCCGCACGTCCAGGAACTGCGTCCCGAGCGCCGACGCCGGGACCAGCCGGGCCGCGCGCCCGACCAGTACGTGGGTGAGGGCGGCGGCGAGCGGGGGCGGCAGGTCGGGGCGGCACAGCAGCAGGTTGGCCGCCCCGATCGTGGCCACCTCGGCCGTCCCCTCGTACGCGCCCGCCGGTATCGTCACCGCCTCCACGCCCGCCCCGCCGCTCTCGCGCACCTTGGGCAGGAGCCCCGCCAGGGGCAGGAGCCGGATGCCGGGGGCGCGGGCGAGGGGGGTCAGCACGGGCATGGGTACGCCGCCGGCGACGAGTACGGCGTCGACGGCGCCCGTCCGCATGGCCCGCGTGACCTGCGTCATCCGCAGATGCCGTACTCGTACGTCCACGCCGGGCGTCAGTCCCGCCGCGCGCAGCAGCCGGTCACCGAGCACGGCGCCGCCCGAGGCGGGGGCGCCCACGGACACGGTCCGCCCCGCGAGGTCGGCGACCCCGTGGACCGGCGCGTTCGCGCGGACGGCGAGCTGCGCGTAGTTCTCGTACACCCGGCCCACCGCGCGCAACGGCACCGGCGCCGGGAACGGCCCTCGGCCGGCGTACGCGGACCAGGCGATGTCGGCGAGCGCGAGTGCGACGTCCGCGCGGCGTTGCGCCAGCAGCCGGATGTTCGCGACGCTTCCCTCGCTGCTGACGACTTCGCAGGTCAGGCGGGGGTACGCGGCGGTGACCTGCTGGGCGAGGAGGCGTCCGAAGGCGACGTAGAAGCCGTCGCCCTCGCCGGTGGCGATACGGAGTCCGCCGGTGGGGCCCCGGTCGGCGAGCCGGGCGTCGCCGCCGAGCGCCGCGGCTCCGGTGGCTCCGAGGGCGGCGAGCAGGAGGGTGCGGCGGCTGTTCACGGCGTACGGCTCTCGGGGAGCACCGCGCGGACGGTCAGCCCGCTCGGGACGCGGGCCTCGAACTCGATGCGTCCGCCGTGTCCGGCGACCAGCCGCTCGGCGATGGCGAGCCCCAGGCCGCTTCCGCGTACGTCCCGATGGCGTTCCGCGCGCCAGAACCTCGTTGCCGCGCAGGCGAGTTCGGCGGCGGACAGGCCGGGCCCGTCGTCCCGTACCTCGATCACCACCTCGGTGCCGGTCGTCCTGGAGGACACCTCGACGTGGCCGCCTCCGTACTTGATCGCGTTGTCGACGAGGATGTCCATCACCTGCGCCAGTTCGTCGGCGGAGCACGCCACCACGCCCGTCCCGGCCTGGTCGAGGACGAGCGTCCCCTGTGCGGCGGGCCGCCACACCTCCATCTGTGCCTCGATCACCGGCCGCACCTCGCAGCCCGCGCCCTGACGGTCCGTCATCGCCAGTTCCCCGGCCCGGTGTTCGGCGTCGGCCAGCCTCAGCAGGTCGTCCAGCAGCCGTTCCATGCGCTCCAGTTCGGCGGTGACGCCGGTGTACGTGCGGGTCGCCTCCTTCGCCAGCCGGGGCTGGAGCGAGTCGATGCGCAGCCTCAACGCGGCGAGCGGGTTGCGGAGTTGGTGCGAGGTGTCGGCGACGAGGCGGCGTTGCTGTTCGAGGGCGGTCGTCACCGTGTCGGCCATCCGGTTGAACCCCTCGACGACCTGCCGGAGTTCGGGCGGCCCCCCGGCGCGCACGACCCGCTCGGGCGGCAGCCCCGCCGCCAACTCCCCCACCGCGCGGTCGAGTCGGTGCAGCGGCCGTACCACCCACTGGGTCGCCCGGCGCGCGAGCAGCACGCAGGCCGCCGCGAACACCCCGGCCCCGGCGAGGACGAGGGCCCAGCGCAGGGCGACGTCGTCGGCGGCGGCCCGGACGGACGCGCGCAGGACGACCGCGCCGGAGACGCGGGTGCCGGTGCCGACGGGGCGGGCGAGCAGCACGTCGGCGCGGGACCAGGGGCGCACCGTCCCTTCGGGGTAGCGGAGTTGGCTGCGCAGGGCGGCGTCCACGAGACGGGCCACGGCGGGGTCGGCGGCGTGCAGGCCGCCGGTCTGGACGACGGGCGCGCGGCGGGCGTCGACGACCACGACGGCCTCGCCGTACAGCTCGGTGTAGCGGCCGGCCTCGGCGGTCAGGGTGCTCATGTCGCCGCTCTCGGCGGCCTGTTCGGCGAGGGTGGCGAACCGGTCGAGGTCGGCGGCGCGTGCGGCGACGAGCTGCCCGGTGCGCTGGACGGCCGTCAGCGTCAGGAGGGGGGCGGCGAAACCGGCGACGGCGAGGAGGACGAAGGCCAGGACGACCGTGAGGACCCGTGCGCGCATCCCCTCACCCGCCGAAGCGGTAGCCGAACCCCCGGATGGTGGTGAGGAGTTCGGGGCGGCCGAGTTTCGCGCGGAGCTGGGTGATGTGGACGTCGAGGGAGCGGGACACGGCGAGGTAGGCGTCGCCCCACACCTCGTCCAGGAGCTGCTGGCGGCTCACGGCGGCACCCGGGCGGGAGGCGAGCGCGGCGAGGATCTCGAACTCCTTGGTGGTGAGCCGGACTTCGGCGTCGCCGACCTGTACGCGCCGGGCGTCCAGGTCGACTTCGACGTCCCCGGCGCGGACCGTGCGCTGCGCCGGGGCGGCGAGGGCGGCGGCGCGGCGGGCCACCGCCTCGATGCGGGCGAGGAGTTCGGCGAGGCGGACCGGTTTGACGAGGTAGTCGTCGGCGCCGAGCCTGAGGCCCCGCACGACGGAGCGTTCATCGCCGCGCGCGGTGAGGATCAGCACCGGGAGGGCGCTGACCGCGCGGAGTTTGCGCAGGACGTCGAGGCCGTCGNNCCCTGCGGACGCGGGCCGGTTCGTGTCCGGCGTCGTACAGGGCCTCGGTGAGGGCGCCCGCGACCCCGTCGTCGTCCTCGGCCAGCAGCACCCGCACCGCGCCTACCCCTTCCGCTCGTCCAGCGGCGAGCCGTCGGAGGTCTCGCGCATCCGAATGTAGACGAGCAGCGAAACCAGGACGCAGGCGGTGACGTAGAAGAAGTACCAGCTCTCGTGGCCGATGTCCTTGAACCACAGGGCGATGTACTCGGCGGTCCCGCCGAAGAGGGCGACGGTCAGCGCGTACGGCAGGCCAACTCCCAGCGCGCGGATGGCCGTTGGGAACAGCTCGGCCTTCACGACCGCGCTGATCGACGTGTACAGCGAGCTGATCGCCAGCGGCACGACCATCAACCCGAAGGCGTAGTACGGGTTGTCGGTGTGCGACAGCAGCGTCAGCGAGGGCACCACGACGAGCGCGCCGAGCACCCCGAACCCGATCAGCAGCGGACGCCGCCCGACCCGGTCGGAGAGGCGGCCCATCAGCGGTTGCAGCGCCACGAACACCAGCAGGGCGCAGAAGTTGATCCACGCGGCGGTCGGTTTCGCGATGCCGCTGGTGTTGACCATGAACTTCTGGAGGTACGTCGTGTACGTGTAGAAGAACAGTGTGCCGCCCATGGTGAGTCCGACGACGACCAGGCACTGGCGCGGGTACGACAGCAGCATCCGCAGACTCCCCCGGTCCCCGTCCGCCCGCCCCTGCTCAAAACTCTCCGAC
>NZ_LIRL01000990.1:2194-2385 GCF_001419795.1 Streptomyces niveiscabiei | reverse complement strand
GTCTGGCTCTGGCCCAAACCTCCCTCCTCTCCGCCCTGGTCGCCGGCACCCCCGCCCCCGAAGGGTTCGACCGCGCCCGGCTCGCCGTCCAGGCACGGGCGTTGGCGGCGAAGCGGGCCGGTGTCGTAGCGAAGGTCGCCCCCGAACTGCCGGAGATCCTCGGGGACAAGTACCGGCCCGCGTTCCTGGCG
>NZ_LIRL01000990.1:0-2149 GCF_001419795.1 Streptomyces niveiscabiei | reverse complement strand
CGCCCCCGCAGGGCCCTGCGGAGCTGGTGGCTGGACCGGTCGGGCCCGGCGCCGAGGAACCAGTCGCGGCTGGCCCGGACCGTGCGCGCACTGACCGGCCGGTGACGCACCTCTCATTCACCCCCGTCCGGCCGTTCACACAACTCCCCCGGTAAACTGCCGATCCCGCACCCGACACACACGAACCACCGAAGTGCGGTGCCACACCCGGGAGGCACCATGCGAGCGCGCCGTCAGGAGAGCTGGGGGAGGAACCTCCTCAGCGGAACCGGCGTCATCATCGTCGGCCTCACCCTGACGATCGCGGCGCTGGCGTTCCCGCTCTGGTCGTACGCGGACCGCCAGGACACGGGCGGCGACAATCCGAGCCTGCTGAACGCGCAGACCGTGCGGACGCAGTACGGCCCGCTGTCCGCGCTGGACCGGGACTTCATCGAGAAGGTGCGGCTCGCGGGCCTGTGGGAGATCCCGGCGGGCAGGCAGGCGCAGCAGAAGGGCACGACGGCGGCCGTACGGACGGCGGGCGAGCACCTCGTGGAGGGCCACACGTTCCTGGACGAGCGGGTGCGCACGGTGGCGGCCCGCCTGAACCTCCCCCTGCCGGACCGCCCGACGGACCAACAGCAGGGCTGGCTGAGGGAGTTGGACGCGGCTCAGGGCGCGGGCTACGACTGGAAGTTCGCGAACGTCCTGCGCCTCGCGCACGGCAGGATCTTCTCGGTCGTCGCCCAGGTCCGCGCGAGCACCCGCAACTCCTTGGTCCGCGCCCTCGCGGACGACGCCAACGCGACGGTCCTGGACCACATCAAGATCCTGGAGGCGACGGGGTACGTGGACTTCGACGCGCTGGCCCGGGACCTGACGACGGACTCGCCGCCGCCGCTGACGGTCCCGGTCAACCCGTAGCACCCAAGGGCCCCTTGGGCATCAGCGCCCCCAACTCCCGGTAAGCGGAACGTCACATACCCACAACGCTCCGTCCGTATCGTGAACAAAGCATGGCGGTACCACGGGAATCTGGCATAGAAACACGGCATGTTCTGGGTCCTTCTGCTGGTCCTGGCCTGGGCGGTCGCGGTCACGGCGTGCACGCGCCTGTGCCTGGCCGCCGTGCGCGCGGCGGCCGTCGGGACGACCGCGGCGCGCGCCGCCGAGACCGCCGAGCACACCGCCCCGGCGCACGGCCTGACGCTGTACGAAGCGGCGTTCCTGTCCGGCGGCCCCGCCCGGGTCGCGGACCTGACGCTGGTGTCGATGGCCAGCGACCACCGCCTGCTGCTCGCCCACACCGGCTGGGCGACCGTCGTCGACCCGCGCGGCCGGGACGAGATGGAGCGGTCGGTGCTGGGCGCGATCGGCCCGGAGGGCCAGTCCCCGATCGCGCCGGTCCGCGCCCGCGCGGCGACCGGCGACGCGGTACGGGGTCTCGCGGACCGGCTGGTGAGCGCGGGGCTGGCGATGCCGGACGGAGCGCGGACGACGGTGGCGGCGGGCCTGCGCGGAGTCCGTGCCGCCGCGACGGCCGTCCTGGCACTGGGCGCCCTGGCGCTGCTGCTCCCCGCGCCGAACGTCCCGCACACCCTGGTCGCCCTCTGGTTCGCGCTCCCCCTGGCCCTGACGCTGAGCTGCCTCGCGATGGCCCGCGTGGAGATCCCCCCGTACACCCGCTGGGCCTCCCCCGCCGGCCTGCGCCTCCTGGACACACTGGCCCACGACCGCACATACCTCACCTCGGTAGCAGTCCACGGCATCCGCGCCCTGAACGAACCGAACCTGCGGGCGGCATTCACGCGGGGAACGCACCCCTGGCACGAGTAACCCGGGCGGCACTCCCTCACGGGCCGCACCTATGGCACGAGTGACCGCAGCGGCACTCCCTCACGGGCCACGCCCATGACACAAGTGACCACAGCGGCACTCCCTACGGGCCACACCTACGGCACGAGTGACCCCAGCGGCGTTCCCGCCCAGGCGCGCCCTCCCCTCCGAGAGACCCCGGCGCGCGAGCGCCCCCGCAGCGGGGCTGCCTGGGAGGCGGCCTCGTCCGAGAGAGACCCCGGCGCGCGAATACCCCCGAGGGGGACGCATCAAGGCATTGGCGCGGCGGGCCACGCCTGCGGCACAAGTGACCCCAGCGGCGTTCCCGCCC
>NZ_LIRL01000099.1 GCF_001419795.1 Streptomyces niveiscabiei | reverse complement strand
TCGAGCAGGGGAGCCACGGGGGAGTGCTCGCGGCGGAGGGGGTGTACGCGAAGCTGTGGCAGCACCAGTCGGGCGGGTTCCTCGACGATACGGAGGAGCCGACGGGGGTGAGGACGTGAGGTGAGGGGAACGGGGGGGCGGTACGGCCTCGGGGACGCCGGGTGGGGCTGCCGGTACGGCGCGACCCCGTTCGGGGAGAGCGACCGTGTTCAGCGCGGGGCGATCGCGGAGCCGGAGGCGCCCGGCGGGGGCGCGACCACCCGAGCCGGGTTGCACCGCCTCCTCACCATCGCCCCGGGCCCGGCCTCCCTCGCCGTCGCCCCGGGCCCTGCTCCCTCACCGCCGATTGCGCGCCCTGCTCCCCTTAGGCGCCTTCACGAACTGCATCTCCAGGGTCGTCGGTGGCTCGGCCACCCCCGGGCCCCCCGCCTGGGCCCACGCGATGATCTCCTCCGTCGCGTCGTCGTCCNNTGGTGGAGGGCTGGACGACGAGGACGTTCGCCTGGTCGCAGGGCCCGAGGCAGTCGGTCGTGCGGACGGTGAACGTACCGCCGGACGCGGCGGCCGAGGCGCGGAGCCGGTCGAGCTGCCAGGCATGGTCGAAGCCGGGGTGCTTGCGGCGGTCGCCGCAGCAGCAGCCCCTGCACACCACGACCGTGCAGGGGGCGCCGCGCTGGGAGGGGAACATCAGGACGCGGAGAGGCCGACGTGCGCGAGGGCCTGGCGCAGCAGGAACCCGTGCCCGCCGGGCATCTCGCTCTGCACGGCAGGCGACGCGGCCTCCTGCGGCTCGAACCAGACGAGGTCGAGCGCGTCCTGACGCGGCTGGCAGTCACCCGTCACCGGAACGATGTACGCCAGCGACACCGCGTGTTGACGCGGGTCGTGGTAGGGGGTGACACCTTGCGTCGGGAAGTACTCGGCCACCGTGAACGGCTGGAGCGCGGCCGGCAGCCGGGGCAGCGCGACCGGCCCGAGGTCCTTCTCCAGGTTGCGCAGCAGGGCGTCGCGGACGCGCTCGTGGTGCAGGACCCGGCCCGAGACCAGGGTCCGGCTGACATCGCCGTCCGGTCCGATGCGCAGGAGCAGGCCGATGCTGGTGATCTCGCCCCGGTCGTCCACGCGGACGGGCACGGCCTCGACGTACAGGATCGGCATCCGGGCGCGGGCCAGTTCAAGCTCGTCCTGGCTCAGCCAACCGGGCGTGGTCTCGGTCATGTCAGACATTGCTTGATCATACTTTCAGAACCGGTCGGACAACCGGTAGACCCGGCTGGCGTTCTCCGCACCCGCCCATCTCGCGAGACGTACCGCGTCGGGCGGACTCAGCTCGCCCGCGTCCACCCGGTCCTGGAGCAGGTCCCCGAGGCCCCGCCGGAACGCCAGCGCGCCGAGCGCGTAGAACTCGGCCACACCGTACGCGTCCGAGCTGTACAGCAGTTTGCCGAACGGCGTCATCTCCAGCGCCTCCGCCAGCACGGCCCGCGCCCGCACCGGCCCCACATGGTGCAGCGTGAGCCCCACATCCAGGTACACCTGAGGAAACACCGAGGTCAGATAGCTCGCCTGCCGCTGAAACGGCCAGCAGTGCAGCAACAGCACCGGCACATCACCCGGCACCGCACGCAGCCAGTCGGTCAGCAGACTCGGGTCCGCGTGATGCAGCCGGATGTCCCTGTCCCCGAACCCGGTGTGCAGCTGGAGCGGCAGTCCCAGGTCGACGGCCGTCCACAGCAGGTGGCGGACGAGTACGGGGTCGTCGAGGCGGCCCGCGCCCCCGAGCCACTTCCGGGCGGCCCGCTCGATCTCCTGCGCGGCCGGGCGTGTCGGCGCGAGGGCGAACCCGGTGCGGTAGGCGGCCACCGACTTGACGCCGACGACTCCCGGAGCGCGCACGGCGTCGTGGACGGCCCGCGTGAACTCCTCGGCGTAGGCGCTCGGTTCGACTCCCCGCGCCTTCAACTCCTCGGCGATCGGCTCCAGCCGGACCACCTCGTACGCTCTCGCCCGCGCGGCGTCGGCGAGTTCGGCGGGGGTGGTGAGGGGGAGCGGGGTGTGGCCCGTGTCGACGAGGTAGGCGCCGGTGCGGGAGGCGTGCAGGAACCGCCGGTTGACCTCCTCGGCGCCCAACTCGGCACGCCGGTCCAGGTATTCGTCCGGCGGCGCGTGCGGCGGGAGGTCCAGGACGGGTGCGCAGTGGCGCCGTACCGCGATGCCCGTCGGGGTGTCGAAGGGGGTGATGCCGCCCTCGGTGAGCAGGGACTCGAAGGCCGGGCGGGCCAGGTCGTGGGCGGCCACGCCGTGGCAGTGGTGGTCCACCAGCTCCAGTTCGGCGAGCGCCTCGTGGACCCGCATGTCAGTAGGCCCAGCGGTAGGCGGCGGCGACCCGCTCGTCGTCCAGGCCCTGTACGGCGGCCAGTTCGCCCTCGCGGACCGCGATCACCGCGTCCGCGAGGACCGGGCCGAGGGCCGCGCGCACGACCTTGTCCTCCCGGAACTCGGCGACGGCCTCGGCGAGCGAGGCGGGCAGCCGGCGGACTCCTCTGCGCTCGGCGTCGCCCGGAGCCAGCGCGGCGGGGTTGCCCGTCGTCTCCTGCGGGAGGTCCCTGCGGTGGGCGAGGCCGTCGAGCCCG
The DNA here is from genome assembly GCF_001419795.1 of Streptomyces niveiscabiei. GTDB lineage: Bacteria > Actinomycetota > Actinomycetes > Streptomycetales > Streptomycetaceae > Streptomyces > Streptomyces niveiscabiei. The sequence goes on along the minus strand of NZ_LIRL01000099.1, from coordinate 1,190 downwards.
GCGGCGATCAGGCCGGTCAGCGCCGCGTACGGGTTCGCCGCGAGGTCGATCGGCTTGACCTCCAGGTTGGCCTGCTCGGCGCGGTGACCCTTTGTGCCGGGGACCAGACGGACGGCCGTCTCCCGCGTCTCCAGGCCCCACGCGGTGAACACCCCCGCCCACTGGGACGGTTTGAGCCGGAGATAGCTCGCCGGACTGGGCGCGGTGAGCGCCATCAGCGCGGGCAGGTGCGCGAGGACACCGGCCGCGAAGGACTCCGCCTCCGGGGTCAGGCCGTGCCTGCGGTCGCCGCCCGTGTGCAGGTTGCGGCCCTCCCGCCATGCCGAGAGATGGACGTGGCCGCCGTTGCCGACGCCCGTCGCCGCCACCGCCGGGGCGAACGAGACGCGCAGACCGTGTTGTTGAGCCACCGCGCGGATCGTCTGCCGGGTCAGCACGCAGCGGTCGGCCGCCGCGACCGGGTCCGCCGCGCCCACCGAGATCTCGAACTGGCCCGCCGCGTACTCCGGATGGACCTGGTCCACGTCCAGTTCCTGCGCCGCGCACGCCGCCAGCAGGTCCGCGAGGAACGCGCCCAGCTCCACCTGGCGCGTCGCCCCGTACGCCGGAGCCGTCGTCACCGGCACGAACTCGCCGGGGGCCGCCGTGCCCAGGCCGAGCATCCACTCGACCTCGAACGCCGCGCGGAAGGCGACGCCGTGGTCGAGAGCCGCGCGCTCGGTGATCCGGCGCAGGGCCGTGCGGGAGCAGCCCGGGTGCGGTTCGCCGTCCTGCGTGATCCGGTCGACCGGCGCCCACGCCCAGCCCGGCTGCGCGGCCAGCACCGTCAGCAGGTCCAGGTCGGGGTAGAGGCGCAGGTCGCCGTCCGGGGAGCCGAGGACGTCCGTCGTGACGACGTGGTCGTTCGCGAGGAACGTGTCGAACACCGGCGACATGCCCACGCCCCAGGCCGCGGCGGCGGGGAGCTTCGCCGTCGGGACCGACTTCACGCGGTGCACACCGGCCGTGTCCACGTAGGCGAGGACGACGCCGTGCACGTTCCTGGCGGCCAGCGTCTCGGCCAGGGACACGGCCCGCTCGACATCCCCCGGCCTGCCGCCGGGGATCGGGTCGGTGAGGGTGGTCATAGGGGGCGCTCCTCGGGCAAGTCGGGCTTTTGGGCCAGGGTTTCACGTCCGGGGGTGCGGGGT
>NZ_LIRL01000989.1 GCF_001419795.1 Streptomyces niveiscabiei | reverse complement strand
CCGGCGCCCTCCCCCGCACCCTCCCCGTCCAGATCACCGACGGCACCGGCACCTTGCGCGCCCTCACCGCCAACTTCAGCGGCGCCTCGGTCAGTTCGATCGACCTCTCGACCGGCACCAGCACCGAGATCAAGACCGGCGCCAACCCCGGTGACGTGACGACGAGTTCGGACGGCCGTACGGCGTACGCGGCGAACCAGGGCGCCAACACGGTCAGCGTCATCGACGTGTCCACGGGCACGGTCACGGCGACGGTCCCCGTCGGCAAGGTCCCGGCGGGCCTCGCCCTGACACCCGACGGCAAGACCCTCTGGGTCGCCAACTACACGGACGCCACGGTCCAGCCGATCGACACGGCGACGCTCAAGCCGGGTACGCCGGTCAAGGTCGGCAGAGGCCCCGAGAACCTCACGATCACTCCGGACGGCAAGACCCTCTACGTCCCGAACATCAACAGCAACACGGTCACCCCGGTGGACCTGGCCACCAACAAGGCGGGCACGGCGATCCCGGTCGGCCCCCGCCCCTTCAACGTGGTCGCGGCGCCCGACAGCAGGACGGTGTACGTCTCCAACTCGGGCGGCTCGTCGATCACCCCGATCGACACGGCGACGAACGTCACGAAGCCGACGTACCTGGTCACGGGCCAGGCGTACGGCCTGACGATCACCCCGGACGGCCGCACCCTCTGGGTCACCGCCAGCACGGGCACCACGGCGACCCCGGTCGACACGGTGACGGGCGCCCCGGGCACCCCGGTGACGGTGGGCAGGTCGGCCTTCGACGCGGCGCCGAGCTGGAACGGCGACACGGTCTACGTGACGACGGCCGACGAGAACCGGCTCGTGCCGCTGGACACGGGGACGGGCAAGCCCGGAACGCCGCTGCCGACGGGGGCGTACCCGCTGGCGGCGGCGGTGACGGGGGTGCCGGTGAAGTAGAAAAGAGGGGTTGCCGTCCGCAGGGACGGCAACCCCTCTTTCCCGGACCTCAGCTCGCGGTGCGGCGGATCCGTCCCTCGTACTTCTTCTCCAGCAGCAGGTTGCCCTCGAACCCACCCGGCACGTTCGCCGACACGTACACCGGCGGCCGGTCCCCCGACTCGATCAGCTGGCCGGCCGCCTCGGCCACGGCCATCTGCACCAGCAGCACCCCGGTCAGCGTGGACAGCGCGCACACCGCGCCGCCGTCCGGCAGCGGCAGCAGCGCGTCCCCGGGAGGCGCCGCGTTGTCCAGCACGACGTCCGCCAGGTCGGCCAGCTTCTTGCCGCTGGAGTGCTTGGCCGGGACGGCACGGGTGTGGGCGAGGGACGTGATCGCGAGGAGCTTGTGCCCGTGTTCCTTCGCCTGGAGGGCCATCTCGACGATGACGTTGTTGACGCCGGAGTTGGAGACGACGACGAAGAGGTCCTGCGGCCGGGGCGCGGCGAGGTCGTAGAGGCGGGCGGCGACACCGGGCTCGCGTTCGAGGAGCGGGTCGTCGAGGGCGCTGGGCGCGTCGCCGCCGAAGAGGACGAGGTCGGGGACCTGGAGGCGGTTGGTGGGGACGAACCCGCCCGCGCGGCCCGCGAGTTCGAGGACGAGGGCCTGGGAGTGGCCGGTGCCGAACGCCTGGATCACCCCGTCGTCGCGGACGCACTGCGCGATGAGGGCGGCGGCCCTGGACACGTCGTCCCGGGATGTCTCGACGAGGCGGGAGAGGACGTCGAGGCCCTCCTTGGCGAAGCGTTCCGCACGCACTGACTCGTTGGCGGACTCGTTGGCGGACTCGACGGTCACCTGGCACTCCCCACTGGACTGATGGCTCAAACCACCCTGCTTCAGCAAACAGGTGAATCAATAAATCACACAGACCGGCTCACCGGCAACGAGGCACACACCTGACAGCACCTTCGGTCCTGGTATTCATCCGACCAGTCAGTCGGTGGCTGATACCTTCTCTTCATGCCCACGACCGACGTCACCACACTGATCCGCACCGAGTTGCCGAGGCTGGCCGGCTCCCTGAGGAAGGTCGGTGAGCTGATCCTGGAGGACCCGGCCGCCGTCACCCACTGTTCGGCGGCGGAGCTGGGCCGGCGCACCGGCACCTCGCAGGCGACGGTGACCCGTTTCTGCCGGGCGATCGGCCTGGACTCCTACCAGCACCTGCTGATCGAACTGGCGCAGGAGCGCGGCCGGGGCGAGGCGTCGGACTGGGGGACGGCGGAGATCGGCCCGGACATCTCGCCGGACGACAGCCTGGAGCGGGTCGTGCAGGTGGTCGGCAGCGCCGACCTGCGGGCGATCCAGCAGACCGTGGACCGCATCGACCTGGACGCCCTGGAGCGCGGCGCGCAGGCGCTGGCCAGGGCGCGCAGGATCGACGTGTACGGCGTCGGCGGCAGCGGCGCGGTCGCGCAGGAGACGGAGACGCGGCTGTTCCGGATCGGCTGCGCGGTGCGCGGCTGGACGGAGGTGCACGGCGCGGCGACCTCGGCGGCGCTGCTGACCCCGGCGGACGTGGCGATCGGCATCTCGCACTCGGGGTCGACGCGCGAGACGCTGGAGCCGTTCGAGATGGCGAAGGAGCGGGGCGCGACGACGATCGCGCTGACCACGGACCCGCGCTCGCCGCTGGCCCGCGCGGCCGACGTACGGCTGATCTCGGCCACCTCGGAGACCAGCTTCCGCACCGGCTCGATCGGCGGCCGGCACTCGGTGCTGATGATCGTGGACTGCCTGTACGTGCGGGTCGCGCAGCTCTCGTACCAGCGGGCCAGCGCCTCCCTCGCGCTGACCGACCACATCACCCCGCAGCACGCGGTGAAGGCGCGCCGGGCCCGCTGATCATGCATGGTTCAACCAACCTCGATGCCTAGGAATGGTTGATTGAACCACCGCTCGGTGCCACTATGAGGCTCCCTCGACCTCCCGTAGGAGCCCCATGCGTGTCATCTCCGTCGAGTCGACCGAGCTGTTCACCGGCACCGCCGAGCATCCGCACCAGGTGGTGGCCGTCGAACTCGGGCACGACCCCGGCCGGCAGGTCCGGCTGACGCTGACGGGCGACGGCGTCCACGGCGTCGACGAGCCGCTCGTCACCGTCGGCGAGGACGGCACGGTCCGCGCCGAGATATCCGTGACGTCCGAGGGGCTCGCGCCCGGCGACCAGCGCGAGATCACGGTCACCGCCGAGGACTCCGCCACAAACCAGACCGTCCGGCACACCGCCGAGTTCACCGCCGCCGAGCCCGGCTGGACGATGTTCATGGTCAGCCACTTCCACTACGACCCCGTCTGGTGGAACACGCAGGCCGCCTACACGGAGACCTGGGACGTCGCCGACGACGCCGCCAGCGGCCTCCCGGCGCGCACCTTCGACTCGCGCGGCCAGTCCGGCATGAGCCTGGTGCGCGCCCACTGCGACCTCGCGCGGCGCGACCCGGCGTACACGTTCGTCCTCGCCGAGGTCGACTACCTCAAGCCGTACTGGGACTCCTTCCCCGAAGAGCGGGCGTTCCTGCGGGAGTTGATCCGCACCGGGCGCATCGAGATCATGGGCGGCACCTACAACGAGCCCAACACCAACCTGACCGGCGCCGAGGCGACCGTACGCAACGCGCTGTACGGCGACGGGTTCCAGCGCGGGATCATGGGCGCGGAGCCGGACACCGCCTGGCAGTTGGACGCGTTCGGGCACGACCCGCAGTTCCCGGGCCTGATGGCGGACGCGGACATCTCCACCAGCTCCTGGGCACGCGGCCCCTTCCACCAGTGGGGCCCGACCCTTTCGGTGTTCGGCGAGGAGCCCCGCGACCCGCAACGCATGCAGTTCCAGGCCGAGTTCAACTGGATCGCCCCCTCCGGGCGGGGCCTGCTGACGGCGTACATGGTCAACCACTACGGCGCCGGCTGGGCCATCGACAACGCGCCCACCCTCCCCGAGGCCGAACAGGCCGCGCTGAAGCTGTTCAAGGGGCTGAAGAAGGTCGCGCTCACGAAGAACGTGATGCTGCCGGTCGGCGGTGACTACGCGCCGCCGTGCCGCTGGGTGATGGGCATCCACCGGGACTGGAACGCCCGTTACGTCTGGCCGAGGTTCGTCAGCGCGATCCCCCGCGACTTCTTCGCCGCCGTACGCGCCGAGCTGGAGACCGAGGGCCGCGTCGCCTCGCCGCAGACGCGGGACATGAACCCGATCTACACCGGCAAGGACGTCTCGTACATCGACACCAAACAGGCCCAGCGGTACGGCGAGTCGCTGCTGTCCGACGCGGAGTCCTGGGCGACGCTCGCCTCCCTGGTGACCGGGCACCCATACCCGGACGCGGCGCTCGACAAGGCGTGGCGCCAGCTGATCTACGGCGCGCACCACGACGCGATCACCGGCTCCGAGTCGGACCAGGTGTACGTCGATCTCCTCACCGGCTGGCGGGAGTTGTACGACCTGGCGCGCGACGTCCACGCGGACGCGACCGACGCGCTCGCCTCCCGGGTCGTCTCGCTGCCCGGCGGCGCCCCGGACCTGGTCGTGTTCAACTCGGCGACCTGGCAACGGCGTGACACCCTCACGGTCGACGACCCGGGCCTGGTCCCGCTGGACGTCACCGGCCTGCCGCTGCCCGCCGTGCGCGAGGACGGCCGACTGACCGTCGTCGTGCCGGAGGTGCCCGGCATGGGGCTCAAGGCCCTGTCGCTGGCGGAGGGTTCGGTGCCGGGGTGGACGCGCGGCGACGGGACGACGATCCGCAACGCGTACTACCAGGTCACCGTCGACCCCGCGCGGGGCGGCGCGATCAGCAGCCTGCGCGCGCTCGACGAGAGCGCGGACGGCCGGGAGCTGCTGCGGGACGGCGACATCGGCAACGAGCTTGTCGTGCAAGAGGAGTTCGCCCGCCACCCCCGGTTCGGCGAGGGCCCCTGGCACCTCACGCCGACCGGAACGACCGCCGCGCGCAGCGGACTTGTCGCGGCCGACATCGATGTCGAGCACTCCCCCGCCGGGTCCCGCATCACCGTGCGCGGCGACCTCGGGCTCTTCCGGTACACGCAGCGCATCACGCTGTGGGCCGGGGTGGACCGGCTCGACGTGTCGACGACTCTCGACGGGTACGACGGCGCCGACCGGCTGATCCGGGTGCGGTGGCCGTCGGACGTGCGGGGCGGGCTGCCGGTGCACGAGGTCGCGGACGCGGTGATCGGGCGCGGGTTCGGGTTCGTGGAGGTGGACAGCGAGCGGTTCCCGTGGACGCTGGACAACCCCGCCAACACCTGGTTCGGGCTCGGCTCCACGGCACGGGTCGCCGTGCACGGCACGGACGGCTCGCTGCTGGGCGAACGGGCCATCGGCGTCGCCGAGTTGATCTACCCGGACTGGGGCAGCGCCGGCGAGCTGGGGACTCCGCTCGCGGCAGCCCTCGTCCGCGTCGGGGTCACGGCGACCTCGACGATCGCGGGCGGGCAGCGGTACGGGGATCTGGAGGTCGACTCCAATCTGCCGGACATCCGGATCGCCGTCGGCGGGCCCGAGCGCAACGCGCTGGTCGCCGAGGCGCTCGGCTGGGACCCGGCCGCCGCGCGCGAACTGCGGCGCCAGCTCGCCGAGTCGGGGCTCGCGGCCGTATGGGTCGCGCCGCGTGCCTCGCTGCGCGAGGAGTGGGTGCCCGGCTCTGACCTGCGGGACCTGGAGCGGCTGCCGCTGCTGGTCGTCGCGGGCGTGGACGCCGAGCAGGACGCGAAGGCCGTCGACGCGCTGATCACGGACCTGGAGGACGCCGTCGTGCGCGCCACGGCGGCCGGCGGCGGGGAGGCGCTGCCGCCCGGGGACGCGTGGGACGGGCGGAGTTTCGCCGTCCTGAACCGGGGGACGCCGGGGTGTGTCGTCACCGCCTCGGGCGACCTCTACATGTCGCTGATGCGGTCCTGTACGGGCTGGCCGTCGGGGATCTGGGTCGACCCGCCGCGCCGGACCGCGCCCGACGGGTCCGGGTTCCAGCTCCAGCACTGGTCGCACACGTTCGAGTACGCGGTCCTCGCGGGCGCCGGGGACTGGCGCGAGCAGCGGCTCCCGCAGGCCGGGCACGCGTTCAACCGGCCGCTGACCGGGCGGGTCCGCAGGGGAGTCGAGGTCGTCACCGGGCTGCCCAGGGCGGCGAAGCTGTTCACCGTCGAGCCGGAGGGGCGGGTGGTGGTGGACGCCCTCAAGGCCGCCGGGTCGCCGCTGGCCCGGGGCGGGTCGCAGGCCGCCGATCCCGGGCGGGGCGTGGTCGTGCGGGTGCACGAGGTGGAGGGGCGGCCGGTGCGGGCGCGGGTGACGGGGCCCGTGGAGTGGGCGTCCGCCGTCCGGTCCGATGTGCTGGAGCGGGCCGGGGAGGAGCTGGACGCCGACCGGGGGGTCGGGTTCGGTCTTGGCGGGTTCGAGGTGGGGACGGTGGTGGCGGTGCCCGGGGCGACCGCCGTACCGTGCCCGGGTGTCGAGCCGGTCGCCGGGCACGAGCCGGCGCAGCCCGTCTACACGCGCTACTGGCTCCACAACTCCGGCCCCGCGCCGCGCGGCAACTTCCCCGTCGCCCTCTACCTCTCCCCCACCGCCCTCACCGTCTCCGGGCCGGTCACGGCGACGGTCCGCGTCTCCTCGGAACTGACCGACGCGCCGGCCTCCGGCACCGTACGGCTGCTGCTGCCGGACGGCTGGACCGCCTCCCCGCCCGTCGTCGCCTACGACCTGGCGCCGGGCGGCTTCAGCCTCGCCGAGGTCACCGTCGTACCGCCCCCGGACGCGGCTCCCGGCCGGCACTGGCTCGCCGGGCGGCTGTCGTACGGCGGGCAGGTGTACGAGGACGTCGTCGCCCTCGACGTGCCGGGCGAGGTGCCCCCGGGCGAGCCCGACGGGCGGACCGGGCCGACGCTGGTCACGTCCCTCGGCGTGGAGCGGGTCCGGGTGCGGCGGGGTGAGCGGGCGACCGTGCCGGTGCGGCTGCGCAACACGACACGGGGGACCGTGAACGGGCAGCTGTGGGCGGTGTCGGCG
>NZ_LIRL01000988.1 GCF_001419795.1 Streptomyces niveiscabiei | reverse complement strand
CCCCCTTCCCCGTCCGCCCCTCGTCCTCAGGAAGCAGCCATGACCGAACCGATCCGTGTGGGTGTCATCGGAGCCTCCCCCGAGCGGGGCTGGGCCACGGCGTCCCACCTGCCGGCCCTCACCGCGCTGCCGGACTTCGAGATCACCGCCGTGGCCACGACCCGTACGGGCAGCGCCCGCCGGGCGGCCGAACGCTGCGGGGCCGCCCACGCGTTCACCGACCCGGCGCGCCTGAGCGGTCATCCGGACGTCGACCTCGTGGTCGTCGCCGTGAAGACCCCGGACCACGCCGACCTCGTCCTGCCGGCGCTGGACGCCGGCAAGCACGTCTACTGCGAGTGGCCGCTCGCCCGGACCACGAAGGAGGCCGAGGTGATGGCGGAGGCGGCGGCGCGGGCCGGCGTCCACCACGCCGTCGGCCTCCAGGCCCGCCACGCGCCCGCCGTACGGCACGCCCGCACCCTGCTCACCGGGGGCGCGATCGGCAGGGTCACCGGCGTGCACGTGTACGCGGCGCGCGCCAAGGGCGTCGGCGGCACGATCACCCCCGACGCGGTCTACACCCTGGACCGCCGCAACGGCGCGGGCACCCTGGAGGTGGCCGGCGGCCACACGCTGGACCTCCTGGAGTTCCTGGCCGGACCGGTCACGCGGCTGTCCGCCGACCTGTGCGTGCGTCAGCCCCGGCTGACGGTCTCCGGCACCGCCGAGAGCGTCGGCGTCACCAGCCCCGACCACGTCATGGTGCAGGGCCTGCTCAGCACCGGCGTGCCGGTCAGCGTCCACGTCCACGACGGCAAGAGCGGCGACGCCCGCACCCGCCTGGAGTTCTCCGGCACCCGCGGCAGCCTCGCCGTCGTCTCCGAGGGCCCCGCGGCCGGGCACGGCATCCAGGTCTCCGACGTCCACCTGTACGAGGCGACCGCGACGGACCCCGCCTGGCGCCACCTCGACACGCCCCCGGCGCACCGCGCCCCCGCCGACGTCCCCGCCACCGCCGTCCGCAACGTCGCCGAGCTGTACGCGGCCCTCGCCGCCGACATCCGCACCGGCACCCGCACGGTCCCCGACTTCGAGACGGGCCTGCGCCTGCACGGCCTCCTCGACACGGTCCGCACGGCGGCCGAGACGGTCTCGGGACAGGTCAGGGGGTTGTAGATGACCACCTCCGACACAGCCGGAACCTTCCTCACCGCCCTCCTCGACGGCCGCCCCGACTGGCCGACCTGGAC
>NZ_LIRL01000987.1 GCF_001419795.1 Streptomyces niveiscabiei | reverse complement strand
GCCCCCGACTCCCCCAGCGCCCGCAGCACGTCCGCGACCAGGTCCTCCGTGTCCTCCGTGCCGACGGAGAGCCGTACGAAGCCGTCCGGGACCGCGTCGCCGCCCCAGCGGCCACGGCGTTCGGCGGTGGAGCGCACCCCGCCGAAGCTCGTCGCGTCGTCCACGAGCCGCAGCGACTCCAGGAACCGTTCCGCGTGGGCGCGGGAGGCGAGGGTGAACGACACGACGCAGCCGTAGCGGCGCATCTGCCGGGCGGCGACCTCGTGCGAGGGGTCCTCGGGCAGCCCCGGATAGCGCACCGCGACCACCTCGGGCCGGTCCTTCAGCGCCCGCGCCACCGCCAGCGCGTTCGCGCTCTGCCGGTCCACCCGCAGGGCCAGCGTCGCGAGCGAGCGGTGCCCGAGCCACGCCTCCATCGGCCCCGGGATCGCGCCGACGATCTTGCGCCAGCGCCGTACGGCCGCCATGGCCTCCCCGGCGCGGCCGGTGACGTACCCGAGGAGCACGTCACCGTGCCCGCTGAGCTGTTTCGTGCCGCTCGCGACGGAGAAGTCGGCGCCGAGCTCCAGCGGGCGCTGGCCGAGGGGGGTGGCGAGCGTGTTGTCGACGGCGACCAGGGCGCCGCGCGCGTGCGCCGCCTCGGCGAGCCGACGGACGTCGCACACGTCGAGCTCCGGGTTGGACGGCGTCTCGATCCACAGCAGCTTCGCGCCGTCCAGTACCGCGAGCTGCGCGTCCTTGCCGGTCGGCGCGGTGCGCACCTCGATGCCGTACGCCTCCAGCTGGGCGCGCACCAGCGGCAGCGCCTGGTAGCCGTCGTCCGGGAGGACCACCGTGTCGCCGGAGCGGAGCTGGGAGAAGAGGACGGCCGAGATCGCCGCCATCCCGGAGGCGAACGCCAGCGTCTCCACGCCGTCGTCCTCTCCGGGCGCCTCCAGCTCGGCCACGGCGCGCTCCAGGAGCGTCCAGGTGGGGTTCTCGTCCCGGCCGTAGGTGTACGGGCCCGTCGGCTCGCCGGGGAGGTGGTAGTGCGCGGCGAAGACGGGCCCGGGCAGGGCGGGCTCGTACTTGACGGGCTCGGGCAGCCCGGCCCGCACGGCGCGGGTGCCCTCGCCCATCTCGGTGTCGCTCATGTCGTCCGTCCCTCCACGTCCTCCCGCACAGCGGCGAGCAGCCCTTCGCTCGCCGCCTCCACCATCTCAAGGCACGCCTCGAAGCCCGCACGGCCCCCGTAGTAGGGGTCGGGGACGTCGAGGCCGGACTCGGCCGCGGCGCTGTCGTACGAGCGCAGGAGGCGGACCTTCGCGGCGTCCTCCGGCGTCGGGGCGAGGCGGCGCAGGGCCTTGAGGTGGCCGGCGTCGAGGGCGATCACCAGGTCGAGGTCCGCGAACCAGGCGCGTTCGAAGCGGCGGGCCGTGTGGGCCGTGCCGTATCCGTGCTCCCGCAGGACCGCGACCGTGCGCGGGTCGGCGCTCTCGCCCTCGTGCCAGGCGTCCGTACCGGCGCTGTCGACCTCGACGCGGCCCGCCAGACCGGCGTCCGCCACGCGCGCGCGGAACACCGATTCGGCCATCGGGGAACGGCAGATGTTGCCGGTGCAGACGAAGCAGACGCGGTAGGCCATGGGCGCTCAGTCCCCGTCGGGCAGGGCGAGGTTCAGCGCCCAGGAGACGACGGAGATGATCAGGCCGCCCAGGACGGCCGTCCAGAAGCCCTCCACGTGGAAGCTGAGGTCGAGTTTGTCGGCCAGCCACGACGTCAGCAGCAGCATCAGCGCGTTGACGACCAGCGTGATCAGGCCGAGCGTGAGGATGAACAGCGGGAAGGTCAGCACCTTCACGACCGGCTTGACCAGGAAGTTCACGAGCCCGAACAGCAGGGCGACGAGCAGCAGGGTGCCGATCTTCTTGCCGTTGCTGTCACCGGTCAGGGTGATCTTGTCCAGCAGCCAGACGGCGACCGCCAGGGCGCCCGCGTTGGCGATCGTCTTGACTACGAAAATCTTCATGTGTCTGATCGTTCCAGAGAGATCGACGGCCTAACCGGGCCATGAGCGGGACGAGGGCGATGAAGGCATTCCGGCTGGACGAACTGGAGGCGGAACGAGCCGCCAACGACGGCGCCTACCTGCAGTTCTTGCGCGAGCGGAACATGTCGGTCGGTCTGTACGCGCTCGACGCGGGCACCCACGATCCACAGAACCCGCACAACCAGGACGAGGTCTACTTCGTGGTCAGCGGGCGCGCGTCGATCACCGTCGGCATGGAGACGACCGAGGTGGCGCGCGGCAGCGTCGTCTACGTGCCCGCCGGGGTCGCCCACAAGTTCCACCACATCAGCGAGGACCTGAGGGTGCTGGTCGTGTTCTCTCCTCCGGAACGCTGAGCCGGAACCCCGCCCTCCCCTAGGGGACGGGTCAGGGGAGGACAAGGGGTGCGAAGCCCCCGCCCGGCCCCCGGGGGGACCTAGCATCGAAGCAGGACATCCGAGAAGGGCCGGTGGCCGAAAGGGCCGCCGGCCGGCGCACAGATGAGGACAAGGGCGATGCGAGAGATCTTCGCGGGACTGCCGTGGTGGGTGAAGTGGGTGGCGGTGCCGGTCATCGCCATCGTCGTGTTCGGCGGCCTGATAGCCAGCGTCGTCGGCTTCGTGATCGGCCTGCTGTTCAAGGTGCTGGTGTTCGTCGCGCTCGTCGGCGGACTGGTCTACGTCGTACGGAAGTTCACGGCCGGCTCCTCCTCCCGCTCCGACTGGTGACGCGGGAGACCGGTAACAGGGGACGCCGGTTCCCTCGGGCGGGGGAAGTTTCCCGCGCAGCGCGGCGGCGCGGCCGTACGGGCCGTTAGAGTCCGGAATCCGACGCGGGGACGAGCCCGCACGGACGACCCCTCGCGCTCCGGGAGTGCCCCTTGGCGACGGCTGACACCTCCCCCGCGGAACCGGGCGCACCCCCCGCC
>NZ_LIRL01000986.1 GCF_001419795.1 Streptomyces niveiscabiei | reverse complement strand
CAGGTAGGGGGGGGAGCCGGTCGGGCCGGTCAGGCGGGGAGCGGGCCGAGGTCACCCGTCACGACGGTCGGGGTGATCGGCGAGCGGCCGAAGAGCGCCAGGATCTCGTTCGCGAGAGCCACGAGGTCCAGGGGGTGATGGCCGCCGCCCGCGTTCGTCTCGATGGACGCTGCCAGCAGCCCGCGCGGGACGGCACCGGCGTCCAGGAGCGACCGCCAGTAGTCCGGGGGGAGGTCGAGGTACTCCAGGCCGGTCAGCCCGCCGATCTCGCGCGGGTCCGCGAGGGTACCCGGGTAGGCCGAGAGGGTGCGCAGGCGCGGCAGGCCGACGACGGGGGCGAGGCTGAACGGCTCGCCGTCGTACACGCCGAGGGAGAGCACTTCGAGCGCCGGGTGGGCGGCGGCCTCGACGCTCGGTACGGCGCGGTGGTTGACGTAGGCCACTTCGGGCAGCTCCGCGCGGCGCTCCCTGCTCTCCTCGCGCTCGCCGTCGCGCACCAGGCCGGTGAGGGAGTCGGCGAGCAGTTCGGCGCCGACGTACTCCTCGTGGCTCAGCAGGATGACCTGGCCGAGGTTTCCGCCCGGCCCCGGCGTCAGGTCGAGCGCGACGGCGTCGCCGCCGCCGTTGCCGCCGAAGACGATCCACCCCGGTGAACCGGGCAGCCCCTGCACCGCGTCCCCGGGCCGGGTGACGGCCGCGTCCGTCGCGCCGAACTCCCACGGAGCCTGCCGGGTCGACGCGTCCGCGACGTACACGTGGTCCAGCGGGAGCAGTTCGCAGCCGATGGCCTCGTACACCCGGTCCGCCGCGTCGAAGTCGTCCTCCCAGTCCTCCCACCTCCCCCGCACCACCCCGTAGAGGGACCTCAGCTCCCCCGGGAGAGCTACGCCGATCCGGGACTCGGTGGCGGCGAGCTCCTCCTCGGTGGCGCCGACGACGTCCGGGAGCCGCTCGCGCAGCAGCCGCTCCAGCTCGCCCGCGTCCGCCGTCGGCGCCGGCAGCGCGTCCGGCACCGGCTCGGGGAGCCTGCGCCAGGGCTGCGGCACCGCGTCGTCGACGAGGAGCAGCGAACCGCCCTGCGGGCCGCCGAACCCGGGTTCCACGTGCGGGTGCGGACCGTACAGCCGCAGCGTCGCCGCCCCGTCCGCCCCGCACTCCAGCACGAACTCGACCTGGCCGGTGTCCGCCTCGGCGAGCGCGCCGATCACCGCGTGGACCGCGTCCCACTCCTCCTGCGTGTCCTCCACCTGCGCCGCCCGCCCGGGCGGCGGGGAGGGCCGGTGCACCGGGACGCTCCACGAGCCGACCCCGACATGGCCCCGCACATACCCGCCGGGCTCGGCGAGCACCGCCGTGTTGCTCGACCGGATGAGCCTCAACAACGGCTCCCACAACGCGAATTCATACAGCGCGGACAAGAAACGCTCCCCCTGCGAAACCTAAGGCCGGTCCAGTCGCAGCCGCTCCGCCCTCGGCAGGCCGGCCACGACAAGGTCGTACGAGTCCTCCACCAGCTCCCGCACGAGCCGCGCCGGAAGACCGGCCGTCAGGTCGACCGTGTTCCAGTGCCGCTTGTTCATGTGATACCCGGGAGTGATCACCCCTGGGTACTCCCCCCTGAGGCGTACGGCGTCGTCAGGGTCGCACTTCAGGTTGACCTTCAGGGGTACGGCGTCCGTCCAGCTCAAGGCGAACATCTTCCCGCGGACCTTGAAGACGGAGATCTCCGGCGAGAACGGGAAGTCCTCGACGGCCGCGTTGAACGACAGGCACAGGGAACGGAGTTGGTCCGGGGTCACGCGGACTCCTTCCCGGGGTCTTCCCCGACGGGCTCCACCAGCACGGTCACGATCTTGTTCCGCCGCCCGGCAGCCGCCTCGGCGGTCAGCCGCAGCGTCCGGTCGTCCGGCAGGCGTACGACCGCGGAGGCACCGGCGATCGGCACCCGCCCCAGCGCCTTCGCGAGGAGCCCGCCGACCGTCTCGACGTCCTCGTCGTCGTACTCCTCAAGTCCGTACAGCTCGCCCAGGTCCGTGATGTCGAGGCGCGCGGTGACCCGGTGCCGGTCGTCACCCAGGTCCTCCACCGGGGGCAGCTCACGGTCGTACTCGTCGGTGATCTCGCCGACGATCTCCTCCAGGATGTCCTCGATGGTGACGATCCCGGCCGTACCCCCGTACTCGTCGATGACGACGGCGACGTGGTTGCGCTCCTGCTGCATCTCGCGCAGCAGGTCACCCGCGTTCTTCGTGTCGGGGACGAACGCGGCGGGCCGCATGGTCGTGGAGACGAGGGCGGACTCGGCGTCGCGGCTGATGTGCGTCCTGCGGACGAGGTCCTTGAGGTAGACGATCCCGACGATGTCGTCCTCGCTCTCACCCGTGACGGGTATCCGGGAGAACCCGGACCTGAGAGCCAGGGTGAGCGCCTGACGGATCGTCTTGTACCGCTCGATGACCACGAGGTCGGTCCTCGGGACCATGACCTCCCGTACGAGGGTGTCGCCGAGCTCGAAGACGGAGTGCACCATCCGGCGCTCGTCGTCCTCGATCAGCGACTCCTTCTCCGCCAGGTCGACCATCGCGCGCAGCTCCGCCTCCGAGGCGAACGGACCGCGCCGGAACCCCTTGCCGGGGGTGAGGGCGTTGCCGATGAGGATCAGCAGCGACGGGATGGGGCCCATGATGCGCGCCAGCGGCAGCAGGACGTACGCGGCTGCGGTGGCCGTGTTCAGGGGGTGCTGGCGGCCGATCGTGCGCGGGGAGACGCCGACCGCGACGTACGAGACGAGGACCATCACGCCGATCGCGGTGAGCAGCGCCGCCCACGTCTCGGCGAACTCCTTCAGACAGGCGTACGTCACGAGCGCGGCAGCCGCCATCTCGCAGGCCACCCGGACCAGCAGGGCGACGTTCAGATAGCGGGTCGGGTCGGCCGCGACCTGCGCGAGGCCCGCGCTGCCCCGGCGGCCCGACTTGACGGCCTCCTCCGCGCGGAAGCTGGACACGCGCGCGAGGCCCGCCTCCGCGCAGGCGGCGAGCCAGGCGACCACGACCAGTGCGACGGCACCCGCGACGAGCTGGGCACTCATGAGACGGTCGGCGCGGGAGAGGGGCCCGTGAAGCCCTTCTCGGCCCGCCAGCCGTCCACGATCGCCGCCTGGAGGCCGAACATCTC
Organism: Streptomyces niveiscabiei; assembly: GCF_001419795.1. GTDB lineage: Bacteria > Actinomycetota > Actinomycetes > Streptomycetales > Streptomycetaceae > Streptomyces > Streptomyces niveiscabiei. The sequence continues at coordinate 2,314 of NZ_LIRL01000986.1, read as the reverse complement.
GGCCTTCTCGTCGGGCTCCTCGTGGTCGTAGCCCAGCAGGTGCAGCACCCCGTGGACCGTCAGGAGCTGGAGCTCCTCGTCCATGGAGTGCCGCGTCGGCGCTTCCTCACCCTGCTTCTTCGCGACCTCCGGGCACAGCACGATGTCCCCGAGCAGCCCCTGCGGGGGCTCCTCGTCGTCCTTCGCCGGGGGGCGCAGCTCGTCCATCGGGAACGACATCACGTCCGTCGGGCCGGGCAGGTCCATCCACTGGATGTGCAGCTGCTCCATCGCGTCGGCATCCACGACGATCACCGACAGCTCCGACAGCGGGTGGATCCTCATCCGCGCCAGCGCATAGCGGGCGATGTCGAGGACCGCCTGCTCGTCGACCTCGGTTCCGGACTCGTTGTTGACGTCGATCGACATGGCGCTGATCTGCTACTTCCGCTTGGGCCGGCCGCCCTTGTGGCCGCCGTTCTCCGTACCGTTCTCGCTGTCGTACTTCTCGTACGCGTCGACGATACGGCCCACCAGCTTGTGCCGGACGACATCCTGCGACGACAACCGCGCGAAGTGCACGTCGTCGACCCCCTCCAGAATGTCCTGCACCTGCCGCAGCCCACTCTTGGTACCGCTCGGCAGGTCGACCTGCGTCACGTCCCCCGTGATCACGATCTTCGAATCGAACCCGAGCCGCGTCAGAAACATCTTCATCTGCTCGGGCGAGGTGTTCTGCGCCTCGTCGAGAATGATGAAGGCGTCATTCAAGGTACGGCCCCGCATATATGCCAGCGGCGCCACCTCGATCGTGCCCGCTGCCATCAGGCGGGGGATCGAGTCGGGGTCGAGCATGTCGTGGAGGGCGTCGTAGAGGGGGCGCAGGTAGGGGTCGATCTTCTCGTAGAGGGTGCCCGGGAGGAAGCCGAGGCGTTCGCCGGCCTCTACCGCGGGGCGGGTCAGGATGATGCGGTTGACCTGCTTGGACTGGAGTGCCTGGACGGCTTTCGCCATGGCCAGGTATGTCTTGCCGGTGCCCGCGGGGCCGATGCCGAAGACGATCGTGTGCTTGTCGATGGCGTCGACGTAGCGCTTCTGGTTGAGGGTCTTGGGGCGGATCGTGCGGCCCCGCGAGGACAGGATGTTCTGTGTGAGCACCTCGGCCGGGGTCTCCTGGCCGTCGCTCGTCCCGTTCTCACTCGCCCGCAGCATGGCGATCGAGCGTTCCACCGCGTCCTCCGTCATCGGCTGCCCGGTGCGGAGCACCAGCATCATCTCGTCGAACAGGCGCTGGATCAGGGCGACTTCCCGTCTGTCCCCGACCGCGCTGATCTCATTGCCCCGGACATGGATGTCGGCCGCCGGGAAGGCCGTCTCGATCACGCGCAGCAGTGAATCGCCTGATCCCAGCAACGACACCATGGGGTGCTGGGCGGGAACGGTGAACTGTGCTCTCGCCTGCCCCTGCGCGGGGGCCTTGGCCGTGGGTGTCTCCGTCATAATCCGGCCCGCTGGGCCTCTACGTCCTCCCGAACGCGTCTCGCCTGCCACAAGGGCGGCCTGGCGATTTCAAGAGTACGCCCTGCCACTGACAACGCCGTAGGAGTTTTCGCACGGCCGTACGGGGTGGGGCGGGGGGCCGGATACGTCACTCCCGGCGCCCCCGCGCGCGTGCCTCACGCCGAGCGTCTGAAGCCGATCGTCGGGACGGCCCTGCGCCGGGGCCAGGGCCTCGCCTCGCCGTCGGAGAGGAGGCCGGCGAGGAACGCGTACCGGCGCAGGGCCTCGGGGTCCTGCGTCTCCACCGAGCGGACCTTGCGCCACCACGCGGCGATCTCGGACCAGCCGGGGGCGGAGAGGGAGCCGCCGAACTCCTGGACGGAGAGGGCGGCGGTGAGGCCCGCGAAGGCGAGGCGGTCGGCGAGGGGCCAGCCGGCGAGGGTGCCGGTCACGAAGCCGGCGACGAAGACGTCCCCCGCGCCGGTCGGGTCGAGGGCCTCGACGGCGATCGCGGGGACCTCGGCGGTCTCGCCGGTGCGCCGGTCGACCGCGTACGCGCCCTGCGCGCCCAGCGTCACCACGGCGAGCGGTACGTGGTCGATGAGGGCGTGCGCAGCCTCGCGGGGGCAGTCCGTGCGCGTGTACCGCATCGCCTCCTCCGCGTTCGGGAGGAACGCCTCGCAGTGCTCCAGGTCGGCGAGCCCGGCGAGGTCCCAGGCGCCGGTGTCGTCCCAGCCGACGTCGCCGAAGATCCTCGTGCCCTTCGACGCGGCTTGCGCGATCCACGGCTCGCGCTTGCCCGGCGTGAGGGAGGCGACCGCCGCGCGCGCGGGCG
>NZ_LIRL01000985.1 GCF_001419795.1 Streptomyces niveiscabiei | reverse complement strand
CCGGCTTCCGGAAGCCGGATGTGATGCCCCTCGCACCGGGAATGCGCCTCGCACCCAGCGGGTTGGCCTCGTCGCGGGGCTCAATTAGCACGGGCGTACCCTGGTGTACGCCGAAGAATCGAAGCACAGGGAGCCGGTCGTGTCCGCAGTTGCACCCGACGGACGCAAGATGCTGCGCCTGGAGGTCCGTAACGCTCAGACCCCCATCGAGCGCAAGCCCGAGTGGATCAAGACCCGGGCGAAAATGGGTCCCGAGTACACGAAGATGCAGGGGCTCGTGAAGAGCGAGGGGCTGCACACGGTGTGCCAGGAGGCCGGCTGCCCCAATATCTACGAGTGCTGGGAGGACCGGGAGGCGACGTTCCTCATCGGCGGCGACCAGTGCACGCGGCGCTGCGACTTCTGCCAGATCGACACCGGCAAGCCCGAGGCGCTGGACCGGGACGAGCCGCGCCGGGTCGGCGAGTCCGTCGTCACGATGGACCTGAACTACGCGACCATCACCGGCGTCGCGCGCGACGACCTGGAGGACGGCGGGGCGTGGCTGTACGCCGAGACCGTGCGGCAGATCCACGAGCAGACGGCGGGGCGCGCCGAGGGGCGTACGAAGGTCGAGCTGCTGGCGCCGGACTTCAACGCCGTGCCGGAGCTGCTCGACGAGGTCTTCGCGTCGCGGCCGGAGGTCTTCGCGCACAACGTGGAGACCGTGCCGCGGATCTTCAAGCGCATCCGGCCCGGTTTCCGGTACGAGCGTTCGCTGAAGGTCATCACGGCCGCCCGTGACTACGGGCTCGTGACGAAGTCGAACCTGATCCTCGGGATGGGCGAGACCCGCGAGGAGATCACCGACGCGTTGCGGCAGATGCACGACGCCGGGTGCGAGCTGGTCACCATCACGCAGTACCTGCGGCCGTCCGTGCGGCACCACCCCGTCGAGCGGTGGGTGAAGCCGCACGAGTTCGTGGAGCTGAAGGAGGAGGCCGAGCAGATCGGGTTCTCCGGGGTCATGTCGGGGCCGCTGGTGCGGTCGTCGTACCGCGCGGGGCGGCTGTACCAGATGGCCGTGGAGAAGCGGGGGACGTACGTCGCCTCGCAGGCGGTCTGACGCTCCGACCATCGGTTTTCCCGACCCCTTCGCTTGACTCCGGCCGTGTGAATTCCCGCACAAGAACCTACTCGCCGGTAATGGCCGAGACGACGCGGTCCCGGACGTCCTCGCAGTTGAGGGCGTTGCCGGGGCCGCGTTGAAAGTTTTCGGCGTCGTATCAACGTTTCATCGGTGTTTGACCGGTCGGTCACGCCCTGGTAACACCAATCAGTGACGCTGATGTCACATCACGTAGGCCCATACCCAAAGCCGCTCCGAGGGGGGACCTCATCATGCAGGCCGCACCCGTCCGTGCCACCGCCATCCCGACCTTCACCGACGCCCTGCGCGCCGTCGAGTCGCTGCTGCTGAGCAGTGGCCAGCGCACGGCCCGCCGCAACGCGTGGACCTCCGTGCTCGAAGACCGCCGCCGGGCCAAGGACCGGGTCGAGGCCGAGCGCGTCCTCGAAGCGGTCAGCTCCGCCCGTCCCTGAGCGCGAGGGCCCCGCACCGGGCACGTAGACTTCTGGCATGGCGAGAAGTGACAGCGCGGCAGCATCCGCGAACCCCGGGCGACTGAAGCAGATCGCCCTGACGTACAAGATGACCCGTAAGGCCGACAAGACGATCGGCCTGGTGCTCGCGGGCGTCTTCCTCCTCATCTTCGGTGTCTTTCTCGCGATCGGCTTCTGGATCGACCACCCGATCTACCTCGGGATCCTCGGTTTCCTGCTGGCCTTCCTGGGTACGGCGATCGTCTTCGGGCGGCGGGCCGAGCGGGCCGCGTTCGGGCAGATGGAGGGGCAGCCGGGTGCCGCCGCCGCCGTCCTCGACAACATCGGGCGGGGCTGGACCACGACGCCGGCCGTCGCGATGAACCGCAGCCAGGACGTCGTCCACCGGGCCGTCGGCAAGGCCGGGATCGTCCTCATCGCGGAGGGGAACCCGAACCGGGTGAAGACTCTGCTGGCCGCCGAGAAGAAGAAGATGAACCGGATCGTCGCGGATGTGCCGGTGCACGATGTGATCGTGGGCGTCGGCGAGGGGCAGATCGCGCTGAAGAAGCTGCGGACGACGCTGCTGAAGTATCCGCGGGTGCTTACTGGTCCCCAGGTGACGGCGACGAACGACCGGCTGAAGGCGATGGGGGACCTGATGTCCAACATGCCGCTGCCGAAGGGGCCGATGCCGAAGGGCATGAAGCTGCCGAAGGGTGGGCCCAAGGGCCGCTAACTCGTGAAGAACCCCGGAGACCTGCGTCTCCGGGGTTCTTTGTGTTTCGGGTGGCTCAGATCCGTACTTCAACCGTTTGCGCCAGCCTGTCGTGCAGGCCCCTGCCGTCCTTGTCCCAGACCAGGGCCGGGACGGCCAGGCACAGCAGGAGCGTGCGGAGCAGGGCACGCAGGGGGTTGACCGTGCCCGTCGGGAGGTGGAGGACCCTGATGCCGAAGAGGCGTTTGCCGGGGGTGAAGCCGATCGTGGTGACCGTGAGGGCGCCCAGGACGAAGAAGACCAGCAGGGCCCAGTTGCTCGTGGCGGGCGAGTAGCCGTCCGTGATGAGGCCGTATGCGATCAAGACGCTCAGGCCCCAGTCGACGGCGAGTGCGCCGAGGCGGCGGCCGGGGCGGGCGAGGGAGTTCGGGCCGTCCTCCGGGAGGCCGAGGTCCCGGCCCCGGTAGCCGAAGTCCGCACCGGCTTCCTCCAGGGCCGCGCGGGGTCCGGAGAGCCAGGATCCGAGTGCTTGCCTTTTGTCCACCCGTCCACGGTACTGGGCGGGCCGGGGGAAGCCGAAGGGCGGGGT
>NZ_LIRL01000984.1 GCF_001419795.1 Streptomyces niveiscabiei | reverse complement strand
CGGGCAGGGTGCTGAGTGATCGTGCTGGCCTGCGGGCTCGCGGAAGTGGGCCTCAACGGAACCGGAAACAGATGCCGGAACGATCGGCGAAGTACGGAGGCGGCCCTCTCCCGACACGGGAATGCCTGCCGTGCCGGGACACCGCCCTCGGCCGTGGAGAGACACGTTGCTCAGACACCCCGGGACGCGGACGGTGTCGACCGGGCATGATCGCGAGGGACTCTGCCACCCGATGGGCACTCGTCACTCCCTTCCGCCTTGCGCTTTCCCGAGCCTGCTCATCCGGAGACGTCTGAGCCACCCGTGCAGTGGCTCGCAGCCCCCGGGCATCTCTGGCGCAGCCGCACTTGCAAGTGCCGTAACGGCATGTGGTCCAGTAGGCCGCGAGCACGCCACCGAGAGGTTCCCCGTATGCCCCTTCCTGTGATTCCCCGCCAGGTCAAGATCGGCGATGCCGCCGCGCTCGCCGGGACCACACCCCGCGCCATCCGCCACTACCACGCCCTCGGACTCCTCCCGGAACCGGAACGCGGCAGCGACGACCGCCGCCGCTACCGGCACGAGGACATCGTCCGCCTGCTGTGGATCCGCAGAATGACTGACGCGGGGATCTCCCTGGACGACATCCGGGCCGGGTTCGAGGGAGTCACCGACGTCGAACAGTCCCTGGCCCAACTGGAGGCATCCCTCGCCGCCAAGGCCGCCGCCATCGAAGCCCAGCGCGCCGCCGTACGCCGCCTCCGCGCGGCTGGCAGCCCACTGGGCCTGCTCTCCCCCCTGGTCGGCGAACGCCTCCACGACCTGCCGCCCGGAGCCCTCCGCCCGTCCGACCTCGACACCCTCCTGATCACGGAACGCACCCTCGGCCCCCTGGTCGCCGCCGCCCAGGCCGACCGCTTCTTCATCCTGGCCACTCACTCCGAACTGCGCACGGAGGAGGACCTCCTGACCGAGGCCGAAGCGGACCTGGACGACAGCATGTCCCCCGACGACCCCCGCATCGAAGACCTGGCCACCCGGCGATGCGCTCATGAGACCGCCCTGGCGGCCACCATCACCGCATCCGGCCTGGACGACTCCCTCGACACCCTCCTGGACCAGAACCACGACCACCCGGACGAGACGGGAATGACCACGATGGAGGCCCTCTCCAAGACGCCGTACGACTTCTCCCCGGCCCGCATCCGCTACGAGGAACGCGTCATCGAACTGCTCCACTCGACCGATCAGGACGACGGCGACACCCCACGAAGCCACTGACGGACGCCGGTACACGAGCCGAGCCCATCGGGGTCGTCCGGTGACGCATCCCGCCGCCCGGGCGGACCACGGTGATCGTCCGGACCGTGGGCCGCACTGCGGCCTCGCTCAGCGACTGGCCGGCGTGGCCGGATCCACTGGTCGCGGCCGGGGCTGACGGCTCGTCAGGACCAGGGCTCGCAAATGCGATTGCCGGCCACCGGGCGCGTTGACACGATGGTGGGCGTGACGACTTCCGAGAGGCCGGGCTGCCTGATCGTGACGGGGATGCCGGGTGCCGGGAAGTCGACGGTGACGAGGCTCGTCGCGGAGCGGCTGGTGCGCTCTGCCCGGTTGGACGGGGATTTCGTCAGCAGGCTGGTTGTCGGCGGGCGGGTCTGGGCCCTTGGTGAGCCTGCCGACGAGGCGGCGCGGCAGCTGGAGCTGTGCAACCGCAATCTGTGCATGCTGGCGAATAATTTCTCCGACGCAGGCTTCACGCCCGTGATCGACTGGGTGATCCCGGACCGTGGGCAACTGGACTTCTTCGTGTCCCTCCTCCCGGCCCGGCAGGTCTTCTTCGTCGTTCTCGCACCGGGCATCGAGGCGTGCCGGTACCGCAACACGCTCCGTGATCCACGGGAGCGGTTCGACTTCGACGGGTACGAAGACCTCGATGCCGGCATGAAGCGCGAACTCGGCGATGTCGGCTGGTGGTTCGACACCTCGGCCCTCACTCCCGAGGAGACCGCCGATCGCGTCGTCCGGGAAGTACGCCGGCGCGCCAGGGTGAACTGACCGCACGTTCCGACGAGTTCGTGCAGGTCGCCGTCGCACGGCCCGGCGGCCTCGTCCGGGGCTGGACAGCCCCCCTCACGCCCCGGGGTCCGCCAGGACTGCGGCGGTCACGGTCAGGTGCCGGGTCAGTACGTCGGCCGCGGTGGCGGCGTCGCGGGCCAGAGCCGCCGCCTCCAGTTGGCGATGTTCGTCGGCGGCGTCACGGCCGGGGGTGTGGTGTGCCGACCAGCGGCGGCCCAGTTCGCTGGCGGTCCACATGCGGTCGAAGGTGTCCAGCAGGACGGGGTTGCCGCACCCTTCCAGCAGGGTGCGGTGGAAGGCGCGGTGGGCCTCTGACCACGCGCTGCTGAGGTAGTCGCCCTCGTCCGGCGCGTAGAGGGGGGTGCGGGCGAGGCGGTGGTGGGCAGCGCGTACGCGGGCTTCCCAGTCGAGGTCCCCGCGCTCGATCGCGAGTCTCAGCACGACGGGTTCGATCGTGCGCCGGGCCTCGGCGATCTCCTGCCAGCGGCGGTCGGAGAAGGCGGGGACGGCGAAGCCGCGGTTGGGCAGCCGCTCGGCGAGACCCTCGCCCACCACGCGCACCAGGGCCTCGCGCACGACCGCCAGGCTCACCCCGTACCGGCCGGCCAGTTCCTGGGGCTTCAGGGGCTCGCCAGGTTTGGACTCGCCGCGCAGGATCGCCTCCCGCAGCTGGTCGTAGACCTGCTCGGACAGCATTCGCTTCCCCGAAGCCGAAGCCGGAGCCGAAGCCGGAGTGGAGGGGTGTTCGGACATGTGAACCATGCGCTCAGTATAGATCGGCGAGCAGATAATCGATTATCTGTAGTATCGTCGATTAAGAAGACGGGCTGAGCCACCGCGGCGTACGCCCTCGTCGTCCTGTTCTCGCAGATCACCCCAGGGAGAACCCCGTGAGAAAGTCCTTCCGCGCACTCGTCACACTGGCCGCCACCTCGACCGCCCTCGTGGCGGGCCTCGGTGCGACGGCAGCCGCCGGGAACGGCCACGCGCACCACGACAGCTACAGCCACACCAGGCTCCGCAGCGGGATTCCGCTGGCCGCCGAACGGTTCCGGCTCTCCAGCCCGGACGTGCGCAACGGGGGCCGCGTCCCGGAGACCGCCTGGGCGAACGGCTTCGGCTGCACCGGCGGAAACCAGCCGATACGGCTGCGGTGGGCCGGGGCACCGAAGGCCGCGCGCGGCTTCGCGGTGTCCATGCAGGACCTGGACGCCCCCACCGGCAGCGGCTTCTGGCACTGGATGGCCTGGGACATCCCGGCGGACGTCACCGGCCTGGGCCGCACCCTGCCGGCCGGTGTGACCGCCGGCACCAACGACGGCGGGCTCACCGGCTACGCGGGGCCCTGCCCGCCGGCCGGGGACATCGCCCACCACTACCGGATCACCGTCTACGCCCTGGACACCCCGAACCTGGGCCTGCCCGCCACCAGCACACCGGCCATAGCCGCCTTGACGCTGAGCAGCCACATCATCGGCTACGGCCGCATCAGCGCCACCGCACAGCGCTGACCCACCCCACCCTCTGCTCGGACCGCCGCCCCGAACGATCGGCCACGGCGGCCCGGGAAACCATCCAAGGAAGGAAGCGACACCATGAGCGCCAACGATCCCTTCGCCAAGCTCCCCGACGTACCGGGCTTCACCGTGACCAGCACCACCGTGGCCGACCGAGGCACCTGGCCTCTCGCTCAGCTGTCCGGAATCGTCGGTGTCCCCGGCGGCCAGGACATCTCCCCGCATCTGTCGTGGAGCGGCGCCCCCGAGGGCACCAGGAGCTACGCCGTCACCGTCTACGACCCGGACGCCCCGACCGGCTCCGGCTTCTGGCACTGGGCCGTGGCCGACATCCCCGCCACCGTCACCGAGCTGCCCGAGGGCGCCGGCGACGACACCGGCTCCGGCCTGCCCGAGGGCGCTTTCCAGCTGCCCAACGACGCGCGTCTGTCCCGCTTCGTGGGCGCAGCCCCGCCGCCCGGACACGGCCCGCACCGCTACTTCGTCGTCGTACACGCCCTCGACGTGGACCGCATCGGCGTCCCCGCCGACGGCACCCCCGCCTACCTCGGCTTCACCATGGCGGGCCACATCCTCGCCCGCGCGGTCCTGACCGTGACCGCCGAGACACCCGCCTGATGCCGCCCGAGGACAGCCGGGCGTACGAGGCCGGGCACCCGGGCCCGTGGCCGGAGCTGCTCCGCCCGACGCCGAGCACGCCGTTCGAGGGGGTGCGCAGTCATCTGGACGTGCCGTACGCGGTGTCACCCGGTTTCCGGCCCCTCGTCCTCGACCTGCACCTGCCCGACGACGGCCGGCGCGCCGCACGCCCGGTGGTGGTGTACGCCCACGGTGGCGGTTTCTTCACGGGGACCAAGGCGATGGGGCCGTGGCGGTTCCTGCTGGACGCGGGTTACGCCGTCGCGTCCGTCGGCTACCGCCTCTCCGGGGAGAGCCGTTTCCCCGGCCCCGTGCACGACGTGGCCGCCGCCGTCCGCTGGGTCCGCGCGAACGCGGACACCTACGGGCTGGACGCGGACCGTGTCGTCGGATTCGGCTCCAGCGCGGGCGGCTATCTCGTCGGCGCCGTCGCGCTGGGGGCCGACGACGCGTGGCTCGTGGGGCGGCTCGGGCCCCACGCGCGGACCGCGTGCACGCTGGCGGCGGTCATCGACCACTGCGCGCCCAACGACTATCTGCGCCTGGACGACGACGTACCCGACGACGTCGTCGAGGTGTCGAACGGTCCCGGATCGTCGGCCGCGCGCTTTCTCGGCTACGTCCCCTCCGACCGTCCGGCCGAGGCCGACCGGGCCCGGCTGTCCCGGTACGTCCGCCCCGACAGCCCCCCGTTCCTCATCGCCCACGGGGACGCGGACCGGCGGGTGGGCATCGGGCAGAGCCGTCGGCTGCACCGTGCGCTGCGGGACCGGGGCGTACCGGCGGAACTGGTCGTGCTGCCCGGCGCCGGTCACGCCGACGCGGCCTTCGACACGGCGTCGCTGCACGACGCCACGCTCGCCTTCCTGAGCAGGGCGCTCGGGCAGCCAGGAAAATCCCTCGGCGGCCGGCAGACCGCCGAACAGTGAGACAGGAGCTGTACATGCGCATCGCGAACCTTGACGGCCGGCTGGTCCTGGCCGTCGACGGAGCGGCCCTCGATGTGGAGAAGGCCAGTGCCGGCCGCTTCGGGCCGTCGCCCCAGCACATCTACGGACAGTGGGACGAGTTCCGGCGGTGGGCGGCGACCGCGCCGCTGGAGCATGCGGTGCCGTTCGAACCGGAGCGGCTGCGCTCGCCCGTGCCGGCCCCCGGGCAGGTGATCGCCGTCGGCCTCAACTACCACGAGCACGTGGACGAGGCGGGCCTCGCCACCCCCGAGGGGCTGCCGCCGGTGTTCACCAAGTTCCCCTCGTCGGTCACCGGCCCCTACAGCAGCGTGGAGCTGCCCGACGGGAACGTGGACTGGGAGGCGGAGCTCGCGGTCGTCATCGGCAGGACCGCCTTCCGCATCGGCGAACACCAGGCGTGGGACCACGTCGCCGGGCTGACCGTCGCCCAGGACCTGTCCGAACGCATCCTTCAGATGTCGGGTCCCGCCCCCCAGTTCGGCCTCGGCAAGTCCTACCCGGGGTTCTCCCCGCTGGGCCCCTGGGTGGTCACCCCGGACGAGTTCGACGACGTCGACGACCTCACGCTCACCTGCATGGTCAACGACGAGATCGTGCAGCGGGCCAGCACCCGGGAGCTGATCTTCCCCGTCCCGACGCTGATCGCGCGGCTGTCCGCGGTCGTCCCCCTCAACGCCGGCGACGTCATCCTCACCGGCACACCCGGCGGTGTCGGGCTGTGCCGTACGCCGCCGCGGTTCCTCGCGGCCGGGGACACCGTCGTCACCGCCATCGAAGGCATCGGCCGCATCCGCCAGCGGATGGTCGCCGCGCCCGGAAAGGAAGCAGCATGACACCGTCCCGCATCGTCCGACGGAGCCTCGTCGGGGCGGCGTTCGCCGCATCGGTCGCCGCCGTCCGGGACTACGAGCGCTGGCGCGCCCTGGGTCAAGGCGGCATCCCGCACGGTGCCAAAGGCTGGCTCCAGGTCACCTACCTGCGGACCCGCATGCGCGAGACGAAGGACCCCGCCGCCCACCACCCCTTCATCGGCGAGGCCGGAGACGGGCGATGGCTGCCGCAACTCCCCCACCGCGACGGGGAACGCCCCGGCATCGGCCGCTACCCCGTACCCCACCGCCAGCTCGACCAGCCCGGCTCGCTGCACGCCCGGGTCGCCGTACTCGACCACTTCGACACACGCGCCGCCGGCTCCCCCGGAGTCCTCGGCTACCGCCTCAGCGCCTTCGAACGCCACCACGACGCGATCACCCTGCTGGACCTGGACAAGGCACCGGCCGCCACGCGCATGGCCAAGGGAGAGGTCGCCCACATCCATCCGGGTGACGGCTCGATGCACATGATCCTCAGCCCGTCGGACGCCGTCACCGCGCTGGAGGCCGGCTGGGCCGAGCGGCACCCACTGGCCGGAATGTACGGCGAGCCTCTGACGTACCTGATGGTCTACTCCCCGCGCAGCCCCGAGGAGGCCGAGATCGTCGGCCACCTCCTCGACGCGGCCGTCAGCTACGCCACCGGCGCGGGCCCGAACTTGTAATGGAGTACAGCCCCCGGCGCGACCTGCGCCCGGGGCTGCGGGCACGGCTGACGGAGGCACACCGAGCACACCGCATCCCGGGCGGGCCTCCTCGATGCCGACGAGCCCTCGACGCGTGTGCGTCGAGGGCTCGTCGGCATCCCCCCAGCCCGGCCCGCCACATCTCCCCTGCTCTGCCTGCTACTGCCAGACATACCAACGGCAGTGGTACGTACCCGCGTCGTCCCAAAACCGTCTCCTCGTTGTCCGGCGCCGTATCCCGCAGACTCAACGCCGTACCGCACCGCTGGCCCGGGCCGAGGGCGGCGATCTGCGGCCCGGGTCCGGCACGGATTCCGCCGCGCAGCCGCTCGCGGCACCCCTGGTCGCCGCCCCCCTGTCCTTCGCCGACCGAGAGAGTGGACATGTCCATCGAACCCCCAGCGTCAACGGTCACTCCCCCCGGGGAGTCCCCCGAGGCGACGTCGCCCGCCCCGTCCCGGCGTACGTTCATCGCGACCACCACCGCCGTCGGCGGCGCGGTCGTCGCGGGCGGCCTCACTGCGGGACCGTCCGTGTTCGGCGCCGAGTCCGCGGTCGCCGCCGAGGCGGTGCCCAGCAGCCGGGTCTCCCTGACGGTGAACGGCGAGCGCCGCACGGTCACGGTGGACAACCGGACCTCGCTGCTGGACCTGTTGCGTGAACACCTGGGCCTGACCGGCTCGAAGAAGGGCTGCAACGCCGGGGCCTGCGGGGCGTGCACCGTCCTGGTCGACGGCCGCAGGGTCAACTCGTGTCTGACGCTGGCGGTCCGGCTGGAGGGCGCCGAGGTGACCACCATCGAGGGGCTGGCGAGGGGCGAACGGCTGCACCCGCTGCAACAGGCGTTCATCGACCACGACGCCTTCCAGTGCGGCTACTGCACCTCCGGCCAGATCATGTCCGGCGTCGGCTGCATCCAGGAGGGTCGCACGGGCTCGCCGGAGAAGATCCGGGAGTTCATGAGCGGCAACATCTGCCGCTGCGGCGCTTACGTGAAGATCGTGCAGGCGGTCGAGCAGGCCGCGCACGGGAATTGAGGCACGGTCCCCATGCACCCTTTCTCCTACACCAGGCCCGCCACCACCCGGCAGGCTCTCGACGAGGGCCGCGACGGCGGCCGTTACATCGCGGGCGGCACCACACTCGTCGACCTGATGCGTGAGACCGTCGAACGTCCCCGCACGCTGGTCGACATCAGCGCCCTGCCGCTGCGCGAGATCGTGGTCACCCGGCGCGGGGGCCTGCGCATCGGCGCCCTGGTGCGGATGTCCGAGGCCGCCGACCACCGGGGCGTACGCGCCCTGTACCCGGTCATCTCCGAGGCGCTGGAGCTGAGCGCGTCGGCGCAGCTGCGCAACATGGCGACCATCGGCGGCAACATCATGCAGCGCACCCGCTGCGCGTACTTCCGCGATGTGGGCGCCGACTGCAACAAGCGTGCGCCTGGCTCCGGTTGTGCGGCGCGGGACGGTTTCAACCGTACCCACGCGATCCTCGGCACGTCCGACGACTGCGTGGCCACTCACCCCTCCGACGTCGCGGTGGCGTTCGCGGCGCTGGAGGCGACCGTGGTCGTGCTCGGCCCGGACGGCGAGCGCGGCGTGCCCTTCGCCGACTTCCTGCTCCGGCCGGGCAGCACACCCGACCGCGAACAGGCCCTGCGCCGGGGCGAGTTGATCACCGGCGTCGAGATACCGGCCCTTCCGCGCCCGCTCAGGTCGGGCTATCTGAAGGTGCGCGACCGGCAGTCGTACGAGTTCGCGCTCACCTCGGCGGCCGTCGCCCTGCACATCCGCGCCGGGGTGATCCGCGAGGCCAGGGTCGCCGCCGGGGGTGTGGGCACCGTGCCCTGGAAACTGTCCGCCGTCGAGCGGGAGTTGATCGGGCGGCGGCCGTCCGCCGCGCTGTGGGCCAGGGCCGCCGAGCGGGCGGCGGACGGAGCCCGGCCCCTGCACCACAACCGCTTCAAGGTCGACCTGCTCAAACGGACCGTCGAGCGCCAACTGCGCGTCGTAGGAGGTGGCAAGTGAGCCCGCAGCCGCAGGCAGCTGTCGGAGCGCCGCTGTCCCGGGTGGACGGACGGCTCAAGGTGACCGGCCGGGCCATGTATGCCGCCGACCACGACATCGACGGCGTCGTGCACGCCGTCGTCGTGGACAGCGCTGTCGGTCTCGGCCGGATCACCGGCATCGACACCCGCGCCGCCCACGCCCAGCGCGGAGTCCTGGCTGTCATCAGCCATCTCGACAGACCGAGGCTGGCCTACCGCCAAAACCGTGTCGGCAACGCCTTCCCGGGGGAGCGGCTGCACGTCTTCCAGGACGACGCCGTCCGGTTCTTCGGCCAGCCGGTCGCCGTCGTGGTGGCCACCACGCTGGAGGTCGCGCAGCACGCCGCGAGCCTGGTGCAGGTCTCCTACGACGCCGAACAGCCGGCGACCGACCTGACCCGCAGCCCGGCCCAGGACGGGCCGGCGCCCTTCGCGCGGCCCTACGCGCGGGGCGACGCCGAGGCAGCGCTGGAGGCGGCGGACGTCCGGATGGAGATGACCTACCGGCTGTCCCGCAACCACCACAATCCGATGGAGCCGCACGCCACCGTCGCCCGCTGGGACGGCGACAGGCTCACTCTGTGGGACAAGACCCAGTGGGTGATCGGCACACAGACCGAACTGGCGGCGGTCTTCGGCATTCCGCTGGAGAACGTGCGCGTCCTGTCGCCGTTCGTCGGCGGCGCGTTCGGCAGCGCCCTGCGGGCCTGGCCGCACGTCACCATCGCGGCCCTCGCCGCCCGCGAGACCGGCCGTCCGGTGAAACTCGCGCTGACCCGACGGCAGATGTACTTCACGGTGGGCTACCGGCCGGCCTACGCGTACACGCTGCGGCTGGGCAGCACCCGCGGCGGGCGGCTGACCGCGCTGACCCAGGACCTGACGTACGAGACCTCCCGCTACGAGCAGTTCTGGGAGGCCAACCTGGCCCTCGGGCAGATGCTCTACGCCGTGCCCAACGTCAGCCAGCGGCCCCGGATCGTGCCGCTGGACGTGAGCACCCCGCTGTGGATGCGCGGCCCCGGCTACAGCAGCACCGCCTTCGTCATCGAGACCGCGATGGACGAACTCGCCCACGAACTCGGCATCGACCCGATCGAACTGCGGCTGCGCAACGAACCCGGCGAGGACCCCTCGACCCAGCAGCCCTTCTCCACCCGGCGGCTGCGCGAGTGCTTCCGCGTCGGCGCCCGCGAGTTCGGCTGGCAGCGGCGCAACCCCGCACCGCGCTCGACCCGGGACGGCGACTGGCTGATCGGCACCGGCGTGGCCACCGGCTGCTACGACGTCTTCCGGGGCGCGGCCCAGGCCGACGCCCGCCTCGACGCCGACGGCACCGCGGTGGTCCGGTCCGCGACCCACGACGCGGGCCCGGGCACGTACACCTCCATGACCCAGGTCGCCGCCGACGCCCTCGGTCTGGCCGTCCGCGGCGTCACCTTCCAGCTCGGCGACTCCGCCATGCCGCCCGCCCCGCAGCAGGGCGCCTCGCAGACCATGCTCAGCGTGGGTTCCGCCGTCCAGGACACCTGCGACAAGCTGCGGCGGCAGGCCATCGAGCTCGCGGTCGGCGACGAACGCTCGCCGCTGCACGGGGCCGACCCCGAGGACGTCGTGGTCCGCGCCGGCCGCCTGCACCTGCCGGGCGACCCCGCGCGCGGGGAGACCTACCGTCAGCTCCTGACCCGCAACGGCCGCACCCACCTGGAAGCCCGCGGGTCCTACACACCCGACGAGCAGAGCAGGTTCTCGATGTACGGCTACGCGGCGATGTTCGCCGAGGTCGCCGTCGACGCCTGGCTCGGTCTCGTCCGGGTGCGACGGATGCTCGGCGTGTACGACGCGGGCCGCATCATCAGCCCCAAGCTCGCCGAGAGCCAGGCGATCGGCGGCATGGTGGGCGGTATCGGCGCGGCCCTGCTGGAGCACACGGTCACCGACCACCGCGACGGCCGCATCGTCAACGCCAACCTCGCCGACTACCTCGTGCCCGTCAACGCCGACATCCCCGACCTCAAGGCCGTCTACCTCGACGGGGAGGACTACGAGGCCGCCCCCATCGGCGTCAAGAGTCTCGGCGAGCTGGTGCAGATCGGCGTGGCGCCCGCCATCGCCAACGCGGTCTTCCACGCCACCGGACGCCGCGTCCGCGACCTGCCCATCACCGCCGAAGCCCTGCTCTGACACGGCGGCCCAGAGACTCCCGCCCGCCGAACGGCCCGCCGTCGCGCCTCGATCCCCCATGTCGGCGCGGCGGCGGGCTCCCCCACCTCCCCAGGAGAGCCACTCATGCTCAACATCGCGGACATGCTGTACCGCTGGTGCCGCGACGGCCGCCCCTTCGCCCTCGCCACCGTCGTCCAGGTCAGCGGCAGCGCCCCCCTGCCGCCCGGCACCTCACTGGCCGTGGACCTCGCCGGCGCGGCCGTCGGCAGCGTCTCCGGAGGATGCGTGGAAGCCGCCGTCTACGAGCTGTGCCGGCAGGTCCTGACGTCGGGCGAACCTCCGGTACGGGCCTCGTTCGGCTACTCCGACGACGACGCCTTCGCCGTGGGACTGACCTGCGGCGGCGAACTGGAGGTCCTGGTCCAGCGGATCGACCCCGTCGGCCGGCCCCACCTCACCGCCGCCCTCGAACAGGTCCTGGCCGGTGTGCCCGTCGCCGTGGCCCAGGTGATCGACGGGCCGCAGCGCCTGCTCGGCCGCACCCTGTCCGTCTTCGGGGGCGGCAGCGCGTACGACGGGACACTGGGCGACCAGCGGACGGACCGTACGGTGGCCGGCGAGGTGCGCGCGCTGCTGCGGGCGGGCCGGACCGCCCGCGTCGAGGTCGGCGGGGACGCGGACACCTGCCCGCGGAAGCTGACGCTCCTGGTCCACACCCATGCGACCCCGCCCCGCATGCTGATCTTCGGCGCCGTCGACTTCGCCGCGGCGCTGAGCCGGGCCGGCAGCTTCCTCGGCTACCGGGTCACCGTCTGCGACGCCCGCCCCGTCTTCGCCACCGAGGCACGGTTCCCGGACGCCGACGAAGTCGTCGCCGACTGGCCCCACCGCTACCTGGAGCACACCGACGTGGACACCCGTACCGCCGTCTGCGTCCTCACCCACGACGCCAAGTTCGACGTACCGCTACTGCGCACCGCCCTCGGACTCCCGGTCGGCTACATCGGCGCGATGGGCTCCCGCCGTACCCACGAAGACCGTCTGGGGCGGCTGCGCGAGACCGGCGTGTCCGAGGAGGACCTCGCCCGGCTGCGCTCGCCGATCGGCCTCGATCTCGGTGCCCGCACGCCCGAGGAGACGGCGGTCTCCATCACCGCCGAGATCATCGCCCATATCAACCACGGCACCGGTCTTCCCCTGTCCCGCGTCCCCGGCCCGATCCACGGTTCCGCGCCCGTCGCCCAGGTGCCGACGCCAGCCGAGCTCCTGGCCGTGTGAAGCCTCACCTGCCGGAATCGAATCAACGAACGGAAGTTTTTCTCGTGAGCAAGATCTGGTTCGTCACTGGTTCCTCGCGCGGTTTCGGGCGCCAGTTCGTCACGGCGGCCCTGGAGCGCGGCGACAAGGTCGCGGCCACCGCCCGGAACACCGACTCCCTGGCAGACCTCGCGGCCGTGCACGGCGAGTCGATCCTTCCTCTGTCCCTGGACGTCACGGACAAGGCCGCCGTCACGGCGGCCGTGCAGCGGGCGCATGAGCACTTCGGCCGCCTGGACGTCATCGTCAACAACGCCGGTTACGGACTGTTCGGCGCGGTCGAGGAGTTGTCGGAGCAGCAGGTCCGCGATCAGATGGAGACCAACTTCTTCGGCGCCCTGTGGGTCACCCAGGCCGTCCTGCCCCTCCTGCGGGCCCAGGGCAGTGGGCACATCGTGCAGATCTCCAGCGTCGGCGGTGTCGCCGCCTTCCCCAACCTCGGTGTCTACAACGCCTCGAAGTGGGCCCTGGAGGCCGCGAGCGAGGCTCTGGCCCAGGAGGTCGCCGGGTTCGGCATCAAGGTCACCCTCGTCGAGCCCGGCGGTTTCGCCACCGACTGGTCCGGCTCCTCCGCCGACTTCGCCGGGCAGCTGCCCGCCTACGACGGTGTGCGCGCGGCCAACGCCGCGTACTGGAGGAACTTCCGGCACGGCGACCCGGCTGCGACCGGTGCGGCTCTGCTGAAGGTCGTGGACGCCGACAACCCGCCTCTGCGGGTCTTCTTCGGCGCCTCCCCGCTCCAGATCGTCCCGCAGGTCTACGCCGAGCGGCTGAAGATCTGGGAGGAGTGGGCCGACGTCGCCGCCGAAGCCCAGGGCAGCGCCGCGTAGGCGCGGGCCACGGGCGTCGGCGCCGCACCATGACCGCCGTACATCGAGAGGCCCCACATCCTGATACTCGGTATCAAGATGAGTCTGTGATGTATTCTCCGCGCATGTCTGAGACAGCCCGTGCCGCCGCCCCGTCCGCACGCAAGCCGCCCGGTCTGCGCGAGCGCATCCGTGCGACGGTTCAGGCGGAAGTGGTCGAGGTGGCGCACCGGCTCTTCACCGAGCAGGGGTTCGACCGGACCACCGTCGACCAGATCGCCGCCGAGTCGGGCCTGTCACGCGCCAGCCTCTTCCGGTACTTCGGCACCAAGGAGGACATCGTCCTCGGACGTCTGGAGGGGACCGGCCGTCAGATCGCGGCGGAACTGGCCGCCCGCCCCGACGACGAACAGCCCTGGGAGGCACTGCGCCGGTCCTTCGACGCCCTCACGCGGACCAACGAGGCAGCGCCGCCCGAACAGGTCCTCACCTATCTGCGCATGCTCCAGGAGACCCCGTCCCTGCGTGCCCGGCACCACGAGAAGCAACGGGGCTGGCAGACGCTGCTGGTGCCGGAGCTGGCCCGGCGGCTGGGGGCCGACCCGGACCGGCCCGAGGACCCGAGGCCGAGCGCTCTCGCCGCCGCCGCGCTCGCCTGCCTGGACACGGCCTCCACGGCCTGGGTTGCCTGTGAGGGCACGGTCCCGCTGGGTGTGCTGCTCGACCGGGCGATGGGCGCGTTGGCGAAGTAGCCGGCCCGGCGCGTGGACGGACACGCCGGCCGTCGTCGCCGTCCGGCACCAACGGAGCGCCTTCGAGGCCGGACGGCCGGGCCTGAGGCTGGAGGGCATGTCCGTCCTCTGGGCTACTCGTCCCCGGTGGGGTCGAGGGCGTCCAGTTGCTGCTGGACTCGTTCGGCGAGGGCGAGGCGGTGCTGGTTCCGGTACATCGCGGCTGCCTCCTCCCAGGTGGCGCGCGCCCGGTCGGGCCGGCCGAGCGCCTGGTGGGCGTGGCCGAGGCGGTCGAGGGTGTCGGCGGCCCAGTAGTCCCCGCCGAGGGCGCAGTACCGGGCCGCGGCGAGCTGGTAGCGGTGCACGGCTTCGAGGTGGCGGCCGGTGTGGTGGGCGATGTAGCCGAGGCTGTCGAGGATGTCGGCTTCCAGGGAGTCGTGCCGGATGCGGCGGGAGAGCTCCAGGGCCGCTTCGCAGTGCTCGCGTGCCTGGTCGAAGCGTCCGAGCCGGGCGCTGTACCAGCCCACCGAGTTGAGGGCGGTGGCTTTCGTCACCGGCTGGTCGACCCGCTGGTGCAGTCGCAGCGCGCGGGTGGCGTGGTCCAGCGCCCCGGGGAGGTGGTCCTGCTGCCCGTACGCCTGGGCGAGCGAGATGTGGATACGGGCCTGGGTGGCGTGGTCGCCCGACTGCTCGGCGAGGCTCAGCGCGTGGGTCAGGTGCCTGGTGGCCTCGTCGTGTGCTCCGACGTGGGCGGCGGCGTGCCCGAGTTGCCGGTGGACCATCACGTGGACGTCGAGGGGGTCGTCGTGGTCGAGGGCCGCGAGGGCGGCGGTGCACATGGCCATCCGGTCGCGGACGTGCCCGAGGAGGCTGTGGAAGTGGTCCAGGCTCCAGACGAACTGCCACACGAGGTGCCGCCAGCCCCGGTCGGCCGCCAGGCGCTGGGCGGCGAGCAGATTGGGCAGTTCCCCGGCGAGCCACTGCACGGCTTCGGCCTGCGTGGTCAGTTGCTGCGGGCGGCAGCCGGGGACGGGGTCGCCGAGCCCTAGCGGTGTTTCGTGCACCTGCATCAGCGGGCGGGTCGCGCAGGTGGTGTGCAGGTAGAACTCGGTCAGCCGACGCAGCGCCGCGTCCCGGTCGGCGGGCGGGAGGTCGCGGCGGCCCCGGTCGGCGGCGTAGAGGCGTACGAGGTCGTGCATGCGCCAGCGGCCGGGGGCGTACTCGTCGGCGAGGTGCAGGTTCTCCAGGCCGCGCAGGGCCGTGCGGGCGGCCGGTGGGGGCAGGTCGGCGAGGGAGGCGAGTGCGGAGAGGCCGATGTCGGGGCCGGGTGCGAGTCCCAGCAGCGCGAACAGGCGGGCCTGTTCGGGTGCCAGGGCGTTGTACGACCAGGACAGCGCCTGGGGCAGGCTCGCGGAGGGCATGTCGTCGTCGAGGGCGTCGAGGCGGGTGGTGGACTCCCTGAGTTCCGCGGCGAGCCGGGCCAGGGGCAGCCGGGGTGTGCACGCGGCGCGGCCGACGATGATGCCCAGGGCGAGGGGGTGTCCGTCGCAGTGGGCCAGCAGTTCGTCGACGGCGTGCGGTTCGGCGGCGGTGCGTGCGGGGCCCAGCCGGGTGTCCAGGACGCGGCGCGCGTCGTCGGGGCGCAGCGCGTCGAGCCCGAGGGGCCGGGCACCGTGCCGGACGACCAGTTCGGTCAGTTTGCGGCGGCTGGTGACCAGCACCGCGCAGTCCGGGTTGCCGGGCAGCAGGGGGACGACCTGGTCGGGGCTGCCCGCGTTGTCCAGGACCACCAGCATCCGCCGGCCGGCCAGCAGGCTCCGGTACAGGCTGGTCCGGCCGTGCGGCGTGGACGGTACGGCCCCGGGGGCGACACCGAGCGCTTCCAGAAAGCCCCGCAGCGCCGTGGCCGGTTCCATGGGCGGCGTCGACGGGTTGAAGCCCAGCAGGTCGACGAAGAGCTGCCCGTCGGGGAAGTCCCCGGTGTGGCGGTGCGCCCAGTGCAGCGCCAGCCAGGTCTTGCCGATGCCGCCCGCTCCGGCGATCGCCGAGATGACCACCGTGGCCGACTGTTCGGGGGCGGCGGCCAGGATGTCGTCCAGCCGGGCCAGTTCTTCCGTCCGGCCGGTGAATCCCCTTGCCTCCAGGGGGAGTTGGGCCGGGAGGGCCGGTGTGGGCGAGCGGGCCGGTTCGCCGCGCAGGATCGCCTGGTGCGTCCGCTGGGCCTCGGCGCCCGGGTCCGCGCCGAGTTCCTCGGCCAGCCGCTCCCGCAGTCCGGCGTACACGGCGAGCGCCTCGGGGCTTCGCCCGGCGGCGTGCAGGGCTCTCATGAGGGCGACCGCGAACGGTTCGACGAGCGGGTGCTCGGCGAGGAGGCCGGTCATCGCGCCGATCACGTCCGCGTGCCGGCCGAGCGCCATCTCGGCATCGGTCCGCGCCATGACCGCCTCGACGCGCTGCTGTTCCCAGCTGTGCCGGACGCGCCGCGCCCACGCGCCGGTCAGCCCCGCGAGGGGTTCGCCGCGCCACAGTCCCAGCGCCTCGCGCAGCAGCACGATCCGCTCGGCGTCCGCGCGGCCGGTGCGGCGGGCCTGTTCGACGAGGTGGCGGAACCGGTGTACGTCGATGCGGTCGAGCGGTACGTCGAGGAGGTAGCCCCCGGGGCCGCGTCGCAGCGGTGCGGTGTCGCCGTCCGTCTTCCCGTGGTCCGGTGCGGCCGTGCCCGCCAGCAGGCGGCGGAGCCGGGCGACGTAGGAGTACAGCGAGGGGCGCACCTGGGCGGGCGGATCCTGGCCCCAGACCCGGTCGATCAGGGTCTCCACCGGCACCCAGCGGCCCGCGTCCGCGAGGAGCGCGGCCAGGACCGTGCGCTGCTTGGCCGGCCCCAGGTCCACGGGCGTGCCGTCCGCGCCGCGCAGTTCGACCGTCCCCAGCAGCAGGAAGTCCATGTCCACCCCCCTCTGCGCGGGGTCGCGCCCTGCGCCGACCAGTAGAGCAAGGTTCTTACAAGGTTCCCTCCCACCCGCGCGTCACACCGTGGGGTGTGCGGTCCCTCAGGGACATCGACGAGACCTCGATCGTGAGGAGAACACCATGAGGAAACTGACCCTCGCACGCGCGGCAACGGCGTTCGGCTCGGTCGCGGCGATCACGCTGGGCGGGGTCCTGGCCGGCTCGCCCGCCTCGGCCGCCCCCAACTGCCCGACCGGCTACCACTGCGTGTTCAGGGACGACCAGGGCGACAACCAGCGCTACAACTACTTCAACAGCGACCCCAGTTTCACCAACGACTACTTCAGCAACAACGGCGGAGTGGTCAACGACGAGATCAGCGCGGCCAGCAACTCCTCGTCCGGCGGGTACGAGAGCCACTACTACCAGGACGTCAACCACGTGAACTTCCTGTTCTGCGTGAACCCCGGCA
>NZ_LIRL01000983.1 GCF_001419795.1 Streptomyces niveiscabiei | reverse complement strand
CATCGCCGACGACCCGCGCGTCTACCTCGCCCGCATCCGCTCCGAGGTCGGACGCATGAGCGCCATGGTCGGCGACCTGTTCGAACTCTCCCGCATCCAGGCCGGCGTCCTCGCCCTGTCCCTCAACCGGATGTCCGTCTACGACCTCGTGGGCGACGCCATCGCCGGCGTCGACGCGCTGGCCAGGGAACACGGCGTACGGCTCGTGGGCCACGGCGTCGAACCCGTCCCCGTGGAGGTCGACGGCCGGGAGATGTCCCGCGTCCTGGCCAACCTGCTGGTCAACGCGATCCGCNNCGCCCGCACCCCGCCGGCCGGCGCCGGACTCGGACTGGCCATCGTGCGCGGCATCGTGGAGGCCCACCAGGGGCGCGCGGCGGTACGCAACGTGCCCGGCGGCTGCCGGTTCGAGGTACGCCTGCCTGCGGCGGTCTGACCGCGAGCGGGCGGGACCGGGCCGCATCGGCGCCGGTCCCGCCCGCAGGGGTGCTGTCGCGTGCAAGGATCACCTCGCCCGCAGGGTTGCTGCCGCGCGCATGGATCACGTCGCGCGCAGGGGCGCCGCCGCGAACTCCGTCATCCCCTCCGCGAACTCGACGCCCGCCCGCCAGCCGAGCTCCTCGCGCAGCCGCCGCGAGGAGGCGGTGATGTGGCGGACGTCGCCGAGCCGGTACTCGCCCGTGACGACGGGCTCCGGACCGTCGTGGGCCCGGGCCAGGGCGCCGGCCATCTCCGCCACCGTGCGCGGGTCCCCGCTGCCGACGTTGTACGCCCGCAGCGAGCCCCCCGGCACCCCGTCCACACCGTCCAGGGCCGCGAGGTTCGCGCCGGCGACGTCCCGGACGTGCACGAAGTCCCGCCGCTGCCCGCCGTCCTCGAAGACACGCGGCGCCTCGCCCCGCGCCAGCGCGGACCGGAACAGGGAGGCGACCCCGGCGTACGGCGTGTCCCGCGGCATCCGCGGCCCGTACACGTTGTGGTACCGCAACGCCGCGACCCGGCCGCCGGTCGCCCGCGCCCAGGACGCCGCCAAGTGCTCCTGGGCCAGTTTCGTGGCCGCGTACACATTGCGCGGATCGGCCGGAGCGTCCTCCTCCACCAGACCGGAGACCAGCGGATCGCCGCAGGACGGACAGGGGGGTTCGAAGCACCCCGCCTCCAGGTCCGGCACCCGGCGCGCCCCGGGCCGCACGACGCCGTGCCGTGCGCACACGTACCGCCCCTCGCCGTAGACCACCATCGAACTCGCCAGCACCAGCCGCCGCACCCCGGCCTCGGCCATGCCGGAAAGGAGGACGGCGGTGCCGAGGTCGTTGCAGGAGACGTACTCCGGGGCGTCGGCGAAGTCCTTGCCGAGGCCCACCATCGCGGCCTGATGGCACACGGCGTCCACGGCGCGCAGCGCGTCGGCCACCGCCGCCCCGTCGCGGACGTCGGCGTGGCGCCAGTCCACCCCGGCGGGGACCGGCGGAGGCTCACGGTGCGCGGCGGGCAGCAGGGCGTCGAGGACGCGCACCTCGTGCCCGGCGTCGGTGAGAGCGGTGACGATGTGCGAGCCGATGAAGCCCGCACCTCCAGTGACCAGGATCAACATGCCCCCGACCGTAGAGCCGCTGCCCCGCCGACGGGCCGTCCGCACCGGGGACGTCAGGGGTTCGTAACCCTTTCCCTCCCGCGACCCGACGACCGGCGCCGGCGCACGGCCCCGCGCACGGCCCACACGAGGACCGTCCCCACCGCCACGGCCACCATGGCGATCAGCCAGTTGCGCGGATAGTCCAGCGGCAGCACCGACGCGTTCGCCGTCCGCCCCGGCCGCAGCAGCACCGGCAGCGCCACCACCGTCGACGCGCCCGCGACCAGCAGGGCACCCCGCACGGGCCCGCGCACACCGCCGCGCACCAGGAGCACCCCGGCCAGCAGCACCACGGGGACGAGCACCGCGTCGTGCAGGACGACCGCCCCGCCCAGCCACAGCAGCACGTCCGGCAGCTCACGGACCTCCGCCAGCAGCGACACCCCGACACCCATCAGTACGACGCCGGCCACACCCGCCGTCACCCGTAGCGTCCTCACGCCAGCACCTCCAGCCGGCCGACCCACTTGGTCTGCTGCACGCCCGGCCGGTTCGGGGCGATGAGCCGCACCGGGTAGCCGTGGTCGGGGTCGAGGTCCTCGCCGTTCAGGCGCAGGGCGAGCAGGGTCAGCGGATCACGGGCGTGCTCGTGCCCCAGCTCGGACACCCGGTAGGCGCCCCGCACCTGCAACGACACCACCCGGACCCGCGCCCCCGCCGGCGCCCCGGCCCGCTCCAGCAGATCGACGACCCGTACGCCGGACCAGTGCGCCGACGCGCTCCAGCCCTCCACGCAGGCGATCGGCAACTCGGCCTTGTGCTGCGGCAGTTCCCGCAGGTCGTCCAGCGTCAGGGTGTACGGCGTCGGACCGGCCACCGTCAGCCGGTACCCCTCTGCGGCGATCCGGCCCACCCCGGCCGCTGCGGCGGTCCGGTTCACCGGCAGCCCCTGCGGTCCGTGGTCCGGGTGCCGGGGCGCGAACAGGATGACGTCCTTCAGCGGGGTGAACGACTGGCCCACCGTGGTGAGCGTGACCGCCCCGACGGCCGTCCCCACCGCAGCCAGCAACGAGCGCCGGTCGGGCCCGTCCGGCGCCGGCAGGGCCATTGTTCCGGGCGACCGGCGCGTCCAGTGCGCCGCGATCTGCGGCGCCTTGACCGCGACATGCAGCAGCAGCGCCCCCGCGACCAGCCACGCCACCGCGTAGTGCACCGGCACGAAGGAGAACGGCCACGGATACCACTGGGCCGTGTTCAGCAGCCCCGTCGCCAGCTGGAACAGAGCACCGGCCACCAGCACCGCGACCGACACCCTTTCCATCGCGTGCCGCACCGACTTCACCGGCGGCCACGCGAACAGCCGCGGATACACCGCCCACAGCTTCACCAGCAGCAGCGGCACCGCCGCGATACCCGAAGCGACGTGCAGCCCCTGCGTCAGCCGGTACCCCCACGACGGCCGGCTCGGGATACCGCCCGCGAGCCAGCCCGGCGGATGCTGCATGACATGACTGACCAACCCGGTGACGAAGCACACGGCGAACGCCGCGCCCAGCCACCGGCCGATCGAGGTCGCCGTACGGGCGTCGTGCAGGGCGCCCTTGAACACCGGCGGGGAGAGCCTGAATTTCATACCCTCCATCCCACTGCGCCCACGGCCGCACCGGAACAACCGAACCCTTACGGAACACGGACGTTCCCGCCGCGCGAGAGCGGTACGTCGGTGCCGGTGCGCAGTGCGTGCGCGTGCAGCGGTGCGCGGCCGGTGGCCAGGCTCACCAAGATGCCGTCGCTGTGGGCCCCGACGGGTTCCGTGTCGTCCTCGCCACTTCTTACGAGAGCATGACGCGGCCCCGGAATCCTCGAAGTTCCCCCGTCGCACGGGCCACTCTGGCTCCGCCGGCCACTCGCCATCGGCGGCCGGCCAGGACTGGAGGAATCCCCATGAGCAGGCACACCAGGCGTCGTTCACCTCTCAAGACCCGGCTGGGAATCGCCGGAGCCGCCGTTCTCGCGACGGGCGCGGCGGTCGCGACGATGAACCTCGCCTCGGCGGGGGAGCCCGCGCACCGCGAGGGGACTCCGGCGCGGGCCGGAGCCGACCACGCCGTGTTCGTCCAGGGCAACGAGTTGGCCGGCAACACCATCCACGTCTTCCGGCGGGGCGACGACGGCACCCTGACCGGCGCGGGCACGTACGCCACCGGGGGCAAGGGCGGCGACCAGGTGGACGCCCCCACCGACTCCCTCGCCTCCCAGGGCTCGCTGGTCTACGACGCCCCGTCGGGACGGCTGCTGGCGGTCAACGCGGGCAGCGGCACGGTCACCACGTTCCGGGTCACGGGCCAGAAGCTCACCGACCGTCAAGTGGTGCGCTCCGGCGGCGACTTCCCGGCGTCCATCACCGTGTCGGGCGGCCTCGCGTACGTGATGAACGCGGGCGGCGAGGGAAGCGTCCAGGGCTTCCGCCTCACGGCCCGGGGCCTCACCCCGCTGAGCGGCTCGCGCCGCTCCCTGGGACTGCGCAACGAGAAGGTCCCGCTGTTCACCGGTTCGCCCGGCCAGATCGCGTTCACCCCGGGCGGGCACGAGCTGGTCGTGACGACCAAGTCGGCCAACACGATCGAGGTGTTCCCCCTGCGCAAGGACGGCCGCCCCGCGCACCGGGCGGTGACCACCCCCTCGGCCGGCGGCGTCCCGTTCGCCATCACCTTCGACAAGACCGGCCGCATGCTGGTCGCGGAGGCGGAGAAGTCGACCGTCAGCACCTACCGGGTACGGCACGACGGCACCCTCAAGGTCGTCCAGAAGCCCCTCCCCAACGGCCAGAACACCCTGTGCTGGCTGGAGCGCGCGGGCGACTTCTTCTACGGCGGGAACACCGGCAACTCCACGGTCACCGGCTACCGCACCGACCAGGCCGGGAAACTCGCCCTCACCGACAAGACCGGCGTCGCCACACCCCCCTCGCCCCGCTCCCAGGGCGTCATCGACCTGGCCGTGACCGCCGACGCCCGGTTCCTGTACGTGCAGAACGCCACCTCCGGCACGGTCGACGGCTTCCGGATAGGCCACGACGGCTCGCTCAAGAAGGTCACGACCGTCACCGGGCTGCCCGCCTTCGCCGAATCCGGCATGGAAGGCATCACGGCGGTGTAGGGGGCCGGCGTCACCGACGCGCATCCGCCGCCGTGGCCGGGGCGGGCGCGGCAGCGGCCTTGGCCCGGCCGTGGACGCCCACCAGCGCCGCCGCGAGGGTCGCCGCGCCCGCCGCCAGCCCGCTGAGGTGCAGCCCGCGCATGAACCCGTCGGCGTATCCGGGGCGGGCGGAGTCGGTGCCGGCCTGCTCGGCGATGACCAGGCCGAGTACGGCCACGCCCATGGCCGTACCCAGTTGGCGGGTGGTGCTGATGCAGGCCGATGCCAGCCCGGAGCGCTGGACAGGGAGGGCCGCGACGCCTGCCAGCTGGGTCGGGCCGATGGACGCCCCCATGCCCGCGCCGAGGGCGACTGTCAGCGCGGCGAAGACACCGAAGCCGGTGTCGGTGCCGAGCAGGGTGAGCCCCATCAGCGCGGCGCCGGACACCGTGTACCCGACCGACATGATCCGGGCCGTTCCGTAGCGCGCGCACAGGCGGGTGGCGTACGGGGCGACCAGCCAGATCGCGACGGTGAGCGGCAGAAAGCGCAGACCGGTGCCGAGGGCCGAATAACCGCGCACCTGTTGCAGATACAGGGAGAGCAGGAAGAAGACGGCGCTGGTTCCGAAACCGAGCACGAAGGAGGCGGCATTGGGGACGGTGAACGAGCCGTCACGGAAGAGCCCGGTCGGCAGCATCGGCCGCCGGCTCGCCCGCTCCACGGCGAAGAACGCCACGAGCGCCACCACCCCACCGCCGAGCGATCCGATGGTCCATGCCGACGCCCAGCCGTGGACGCCGCTCTCGATCAGCCCGTACGTGAGCGCGCCGAGCCCCGCGAGGGCGAGCACCTGTCCCAGCGGATCGAGCACCGCGTGCTGCGGGTCGGAGCTCTCCGGCACCGCACGCAGCGCGAGCCACAGCGTGACCGCGCCGACCGGGAGGTTGATCAGGAAGACGCCGCGCCAGCCGACCGTGTCCACGAGTACGCCGCCGAGCAGCGGACCGGCGAGGACCGCGGCGCCGCCCACCGCGCCCTGCAACCCCAGCATCCGGGCCCGCGCCTGCGGCTGCGGATACGCCTGCACCAGATTCGACAGCGTCCCGGTGAAGATCAGCGCGGCACCCGCGCCCTGCACCGCCCGCGCCGCGATGAGCACGCCCGCCGTCGGGGCCAGCGCACAGCCCACCGACGCGACGGTGAAGACGGCCACGCCGATCAGGTAGGCACGCTTCCTGCCGTACCGGTCTCCCACCGCGCCGCTGGAGAGCAGCAGCGCGGAGAGGAGCAGGGTGTAGGCGTCGATGACCCACTGCATGCCGGACGTGCCTGCGTTCAGATCGGCGCCGATGTCGGGCAGGGCGACGGTGACGATCGAGACGTCGAGGAGCGCGAGGAAAGCACCGAGTAACAGCCCTGCGGGCAGCCGCCAGTCGGGGCCGGCGGGTCCTCCGCGGTGATGAGACACGAATCTCCCTTTCGGAAATGATTGTCAATTGCGGGGAGTCCACGGTGCGACCTAAAGTCGGCTTCATGTCAACCAACGGCTCGAACGGTGCGCCCGCCCATGGCGTCGGCGAGGTCGCCTCCCGCTTCGGCGTCGCCGTCTCGACGCTGTACTGGTGGGAGAAGGAGGGGCTGCTCGCACCCGCGCGGCACGCCGGCCGCCGCGTCTACGGCGCAGCCGACCTCCGCCGGATCGCCCTCATCCAGCTGATGCAGGGGACGGCGATGATGAGCCTGCCCGACATCGCCGCGCTCATCGCGGGCGGGCGCGACGACCAGGACTGGCACACCTCCGCCGAGCGCCGCCTCGCGGACTGCGAAGAACAACTCACCCGCCTGAACCGCGCCCGCACCTACCTCCGCCACCTCCTCACCTGCCCCAGCACCCACCCCGTCGACCAGTGCCCCTACCTCGCCGACGAGATCGACCACATACTGACCGCAACCGCCTGGACCCGGTCCCCACCTGTGCATCGCCTTGTCCTTGTCAAGGCGGCGACGACCGTGATCTCTACCGGACGTGAACCCGCACCCCGTCGAACGGGAGCACCGGATCGGTGGGCTGAAACCGGAAGTTGACGACCAGCAGGCCCCGGCCGTCGCCCTGGGCGCCGCCGAGGTCGACGCGGTCGGCGTCGTTGTAGTGGCCCGTATGAGCGTGGGCGCTGATCAGACGGTCCAGCGGCTTGCCGAGGACCGTCACCGTGCCGTTCATGGGGTGCTCCTGGCCGTGCGGGAATGGTAGAGGCGGCTTTGCGCCTCCTTGGTGTCTCCATGCTCGTCGAGCCGGGCCAGGTGCAGAGCTTCGTACGACCGGGCACCACGAACTGCACGCACCTGCTGTTCACGTCGGCCTTCCCGCCCCACACCAGCAGCGCCGACCGGTGGGTGAAGGAGTGGTACGGCCCGGGGTGCCGGCAGCTGGGCGCCCGCCCCGAGTACGCCGCCCTGTCCACCCTGCCCGGCGGGCGGAGTCCGGTCGTCCCCGGCAGGCGGTGTCCGCCGAGATCCTCCAACTCCTCCTGGCCACCGTGCTGTTGCAGGTCCAGAACGCTCTTCACTATGACGTGATGTTACTTCTTTCTATATGAGAATTCTGTTCTCGTGAAGGTGGTCGTACGCAGCGCACCGCCATCGCCGCCGAGCATCCCGCCGTGACCTGGTCGAACGCTGGCTGCCACTGCCGGACGTACCACCAGCAGTAGTACGAAGACCGAGCGCTTTTTGGGCCGCGCCGGGTGCCGCACAGTTGGTGCCGTACACGCCGAAATGCCTGGTGAGGGGGGTGCCGGCCGGCACACGCGGCAGCCACGGCCCTCGCCTTCCGCCGACCGAGAGAGTGCACATGCCCGACGGACCCGCCACGTCATCTGTTCCTCCCTCCGCGCTGCTGGACGGCTCGGGCTGGTACGGGTGCGGCGGATGCTCGGCGTTGACGACGCGGGCCGCATCGTCAACGCCGACATCCCCACCGACCTGAAGGCCGTCTACCTCGACGGGGAGGACTGCAAGGCCGCCCCCATCGGCGTCAAGAGCCTCGGCGAGCTGGTGCAGATCGGCGT
>NZ_LIRL01000982.1 GCF_001419795.1 Streptomyces niveiscabiei | reverse complement strand
GCGATGCGTTGGCGCACGGTGTTGCGGTGCAGGCCGAGCGGCACCGCCGTACGGTCCCAACTCCCGTGCAGGGAGAGCCAGGTGCGCAGCGTCTCGGTCAGCGCCGGGAACCCGGCGCTGACCGAGACGCTGCGCACCTGGCTCTCCCTGCACGGGAGTTGGGACCGTACGGCGGTGGCGCTCGGCGTGCACCGCAACACCGTGCGCCAACGCATCGCGCGCTGCGCGGCGTTGCTCGGCACCGACCTGGACGATCCGGACGTACGGATGGAGTTGTGGTTCGCTCTCAGGGAACCACCGGGCGGCGAGGCGTGATCGGCGGGGCATGATCGGCGACGTGACCCACGTCCCAGCGGCGGGAACCGCGCTGACGCGCACAGGCGTCTGCACCAGAATGGGGGTATGCCGATACCCCGGATCCCCACCCGCACCGAGCTCGTCGACCACCTGGTGAAGACCCGCATCGCGGGCCAGGTGGCCACGCCGCGCGAGAACAACCTCTCTCACTACCGTCAACTCGCCAACGGTGTGCGGAACTTCTGGCTCGGCCTGGAGCTGGGCGACCGGTGGGCGGACGAGCAGGACGTGCTCGCGGTGATGGCGGAGCGGGTCGGGGTGAACGACGATCCGGAGTACCGGTACGGGCAGGACACGATCGACCCGGAGCTGACGGTCGACGCGCTGGACCGGATGGCGGCGCGGCTGCGCAAGGCGGCGGACGGGCACCAGCGGGTGCTGTTCGCGACGGGACACCCGGGCGGGCTGCTGGACGTGCACCGCACGGTCGCCGCCGCGCTGCGGACAGCGGGCTGCGACATCGTGGTGATCCCGGACGGCCTCCAGACGGAGGAGGGGTACGTCATGCAGTTCGCGGACGTCGCGGTCCTCGAACACGGCGCGACCCTGTGGCACACGCACTCCGGCGAGCCGATGCGGCAGATCCTCACGGCCCTCGAACGCACCGCCCGCGACCTGCCGGACCTCGTCGTCGCCGACCACGGCTGGGCGGGGTACGCGGGGCAGCACGGCATCGACTCCCTGGGGTACGCCGACTGCAACGACCCCGCCCTGTTCCTCGCGGAGTCGGAGGGGACGGTGCAGGTGGCGGTGCCGCTGGACGATCACGTGGTCAGCCCCAGGTACTACGACCCGATGGTGGCGTACCTGCTGGCCGAGGCGGGGCTGAGATGACCCGTAGCTCTCAGGGCGTACCCGGTTAACTCTCGCGGGGCCCGGCCCTCAGCACCCCGGCCCACCCCGTAGTACCCCTAGCTCTCGCGGGGGACCCGGACCACGCCCTCCTGGATCACCGAGATCGCCAGCTGCCCGTCCCGCGTGTAGATCCGCGCCTGCCCGAGACCGCGCCCGCCGTGCGCCGACGGCGACTCCTGGTCGTACAGGAGCCATTCGTCGGCCCGGAAAGGCCGGTGGAACCACATCGCGTGGTCCAGGGAGGCCCCGACGACGTCCCCGACGGCCCAGCCTCCGCGCCCGTGCGCGAGCAGGACGGAGTCGAGGAGGGTCATGTCGGAGACGTACGTCGCGAGGACCACGTGGAGCAGCGGGTCGTCGGCCAGCTTGCCGTTCGTGCGGAACCAGACCTGGGAGTGCGGCTCGCGGGGTGCGCCGTACTTGCCGTACGGGGGCTCCTCGACGTACCGCAGGTCGATCGCCTCGCGGGATTCGAGGAAGCGCTCGACGACGTCCGGCGCCAAGTGGCCGTATCCGCGCAGCCGTTCGTGGCTGGTCGGGAGGGTCTCCGGGTCGGGCGCGGGCGGCATCGGGGTCTGGTGGTCGAGGCCGTCCTCGTACGTCTGGAAGGACGCCGACAGGGCGAAGATCGGCCGGCCGTGCTGGACGGCGACCGCGCGGCGGGTCGTGAAGGAGCGGCCGTCGCGCAGGCGCTCGACCGTGTAGACGATCGGCGCGCCGGGGTCGCCGGGGCGCAGGAAGTAGGCGTGCAGGGAGTGCGCGAGCCGGTCCGGCGGGACCGTGCGCCCCGCCGCGACCAGCGCCTGGGCGGCGACCTGCCCGCCGAAGACCCGGGGGACGACGGCGGAGCGGGACTGGCCGCGGAAGATGTTCTCCTCGATCTGTTCGAGGTCGAGCAGATCGAGGAGGTCGTGGAGTGCCTCGGTCATGGCCCCTAGTTTCCTGATGTGTCGTTGCCGGGGCCGTCGCCGATCGGTCCTACAGGCCCATGTTCTTGGCGATGATCGACTTCATGATCTCGCTGGTGCCGCCGTAGATGCGGTTGACGCGGTTGTCCGCGTACAGGCGGGCGATCGGGTACTCGTTCATGAAGCCGTAGCCGCCGTGCAACTGGAGGCAGCGGTCGATGACGCGGTGCGCGACCTCGGTGGTGAAGAGCTTCGCCGAGGCGGCCTCGGCGGGGGTCAGCTCGCCCGCGTCGAGCGCCTCGGTGGCGCGGTCGACGACGGCCTCGGCGGCGTCCACCTCGGCCTGGCAGGCGGCGAGTTCGAACTTGGTGTTCTGGAACGCGGCGACCGGCTGACCGAAGACGACGCGGTCCTTGACGTACTGCGTCGCGAACCGGATCGCGGCCTTCGCCTGCGCGTACGCGCCGTAGGCGATGCCCCAGCGCTCGGAGGCGAGGTTGTGGCCGAGGTAGTAGAAGCCCTTGTTCTCCTCGCCGAGGAGGTCCTCGACGGGGACCTTGACGTCGACGAACGCCAGCTCGGCGGTGTCGGAGGTCTTCAGGCCGAGCTTGTCGAGCTTGCGGCCGACGGAGTAGCCCTCGGCCTTCGTGTCGACGACGAAGAGGGAGATGCCGTGGCGGCGGTCCTCGGCGCTCGGCGCGGAGGTGCGGGCGCAGACGATCATGCGGTCGGCGTGGACGCCGCCGGTGATGAAGGTCTTGGCGCCGTTGAGGACGTAGTGCGTGCCGTCCTCGGAGAGCTTGGCGGTGGTCTTCATGCCGGCGAGGTCGGAGCCGGTGCCCGGCTCGGTCATCGCGATGGCCCACATCTCCTCGCCGGAGACGAACTTCGGGAGGTAGCGCTTCTTCTGCTCGTCGGTGGCGAGCAGCTTCACGTACGGCAGGCCCAGCAGCGTGTGCACGCCGGAGCCGCCGAACGTCACGCCCGCGCGCGCGGTCTCCTCGTAGATGATCGCCTCGAACTTGTACGAGTCGATGCCGGCGCCGCCGTACTCCTCGGCGACCTGGATCCCGAAAACGCCCAGCTCGGCGAGTTTGTAGTAGAACTCGCGCGGCGCCTGCCCCGCGGCGAACCACTCGTCGTACACCGGCACGACCTCGGCCTCGATGAACGCCCGAAGGGTCTCCCGGAACGCCTCGTGATCCTCGTTGAACACCGTACGGCGCACGCCGCCACCTCCCGCTACCTGTCTAAGCGCTTGCTCATATCAGAGCGTACCGGCGAGTAGCCAGGAGCGCCAGAGACGCAAGTCACTCCAGAACCACCGGAGGGCCGGCCCCAGGCACCCAACAATGCCTTCCCGAGGGGCTCAGCGCGCGGGCGGGGGGCCGGACAGGCGGACCCGACGCCACCCAGGACCCTGCCGCACACGTACGCGCGTGCGCGCCCCCGGCAGGGTCACTCCTCCGC
>NZ_LIRL01000981.1 GCF_001419795.1 Streptomyces niveiscabiei | reverse complement strand
GTCCCCGCTGTCGTGCACCTCGACGACGACACTGTCCCCGTCCCGCCGGAGCGACAGCAGGAACTGCCTCCCCCTGGGCACCCCGTGCAGCAGCGCGTTGGTCGCCAACTCGCTGACGCACAGCAGGACATCATGGGCACGCTCGGACGACGCGAGCCCCCAACCGGTAAGCGTTTCCAAGGCGAACCGCCGCGCGGCGGGCACAGACCGCCGGTCACGGCGGAAGCACCTCTCTCGCAGCAACGGCCGTTGAGTTGTTCCGTTCACGGGGCGAGAGTGGCGGGGGATCACTACGGTTGAACACCCTGCAAGCTCGTACGGCGGGTTTCGTACGGGTGTGTACGGGTGAGCCGCGCCCAACTCCGGGGGATACACGCCAACATGAGTCCCAGGAAGCCGTCAAGGCCGAAGAACAAAACCTCGATGAAGATGCTGGGCAGGCAGATCGCCACCGCCCGCCGCGCGAGTGGCTACACACAGGTCCAGCTCGCGCTGATCATCAACATCGACGAAGAGACGATGGCCTCCATCGAGCAGGGCCGACGGCCCCTGAAGCCGGACATCGGCCGGAAGATCGACAAGGCCCTCGGTACGAAGGGGGTGTTCGAGGAGGGCGCGGAGAACCTCCCGGAGATCGACCAGTACCCGATGTACGCGGAGCTGTACATCGACCACGAGCGCTCGTCGATCGTGCTGTCCTGGTACGACTGTTTCGTGATGCCCGGTCTGCTTCAGACGGAGGAGTACGCCGAAGCCGTCTTGCGGGAGCAGGTTCCGGCGTACCCCGAGGACGAGATCCAGGCGAAGCTGGCGGGCCGCATCGAGCGCCTGGCGATCTTCGAGCGCGAGACCCCGCCCACGATGAGCTTCATCATCTGGGAGCCGGTACTGCACCTGATGATCGGCGGCCCGGACGTACGGCTGAGGCAGCTCCGTCACCTGCGGGAACTCGCGGACCGGCCCAACGTGACGATCCAGATCCTGCCGCTCAACAGCCCTCACAACGCAGGGCTGGACGGGCCTTTCACCATCCTCGTGACCGAGGACCACCAACACCTCGTCTACACCGAAAGCCAGCGCGGCAGCCACTGGGTTTCGGACCCTGACGAGATGTCTACGCTGGAGAGCAAGTATGCGATGCTGCGGACACAAGCTCGGGACACCGAAGAGTCCAAGCGTCTGATGGACTGCTTGCTAGGAGAAGAATGAGCACCAAAGCACTCCAGTGGTTCAAGTCGACTTACAGCGGCAGCAATGGCGGCCAGTGTCTCGAAGTCGCCGTCGCCTGGCGGAAGTCGAGCTACAGCAGCGACGAGGGCGGCGCGTGCGTCGAAGTGGCTGAGTGCCCCGGCACCATCCACATCCGCGACTCCAAGAACCCCGAAACCACCGGCCCGACCCTCGCCCTCGCCCCCACCACCTGGGCCGCCTTCACCACCACCCTCTGATCAGAGGTCACGCCCCTTTAACCTCAAAGATCGTTACCTCACCCCCGGTCCCACAGATAGACCGGGCATGTCGATCACCTCAACACGCCCCACCCTGCGGGAACTCCTCTTCCAGGACGGCCCCGAAGACGACCTCCACGCCCACCACCGCCACGCGATCACGGCCCCCATCTTCCGCCACCGCCCCGAAGCGACGACCGAGGAGCGGTGGCGGCTGTCGTACGACCGCCTCCGCCACCTCAACGCACAACTCCCCTTCCCGGCGGAGCACTTGGCGTCCAGCCCGCGTCACCTGGCCGCACTCCACGAGTGGACGTCGGTGGTGGACGGCGCGACGGCGACCGTCGCCGGCATCCACTACAACCTGTTCCTCGGCAGCGTCCTGGACGACCAGGACTCCCCGCCCCGCGACCTCACCCCGTTCACGGACCTCACCCGCACAGGAACGTTCCTCTGCACGGAGGAGGCCCACGGCAACGACGCCCCCGCGCTGGAGACGACGGCGACGTACGACGTCGAGGCGGACGAGTTCGTCCTGAACACCCCGCACGACGGCGCCGCGAAGTTCATGCCGAACACGAGCCCCGCCGGGGGGCCGAAGACGGCGGTGGTGGCGGCCCGCCTCCTCACGAACGGCCGGGACGAGGGAGTGTTCCTCTTCCTGACCCCGCTGACGGACGAATCGGGCCCTCTCCCCGGCATCACGATCACGCCCCTGCCGGAACGTATCGGCAGCCCGGTCGACCACTGCGTCACCACCTTCACGGACGTCCGCCTCCCCCGCACGGCCCTCATCCAGGGCCCGCACGGCCGCCTGCAACGCGACGGCACGGTCAAGAGCCTCCTCGGCAGCCCAAGGAAACGCTTCCTCACGGCGATCGACCGCGTCACGACGGGCAAGCTGTGCATGAGCGCGAGCACGGTGGGCGGTGCGCGGGCGGCCCTCGCCGTGGCGGTCCGTTACGCGAACCTCCGCAAGGTCTCCGGACCGGCGAGCGGCGAGGCTCGCGTACCGATCTCGGCGTACCTCTCCCACCGGTCCCGCCTCCTGGACCGCGTGGCGACGGCGTACGCGATGACGTTCCTGCACCGGACGGTGATGGACGAGTGGCTGAGCCACTCAGCCACTTGGAATTGGCTCAGCCATTTTGCCAGTCGCTCGCCCGTGGGCATGAACGCGTCGTCCACGAACCATGGCCCCACCCGTACGTTGGGGAAGACCTCGCCGCCGCAGCTCGGGCGGACCGGCCCGACGAGGTCGCGCAGCCGCCGGGGGAGGGGGTTCGCGCTGGTGCCGTACCGGATGCCGGTGATGTGGACGGCCCAGTGGCCCCACATCATGTCCGGCGGCAACGGCACGCCCAGCAGGTAGCGGGAGTGCGGCCCGAGCCGGTGCAGCGCGGGGAGCGGTTCACGGAAGCGGTCGGTGTCGCCGTAGTCGTACCCGGCCGCCGCGCTCAGCCCGGCGCCTGCGTCGACGAGCACCGCGTCGGACTCGTCGAGCCAGCGGTGGAAGGTGTCTCGGAGGGTGCCTTGGATCATCGTCGCCGCTTCCTCGTTCCCGTACCGCGTACCCGCCTTGGGGCCAGGGTTCCGTTCCAACGTAGGGGGCCGGAAGGGGAACGTCCCGGTTCGCTTCGGACCGCTGCTGGTCAAAACGGACCGGAGACGCACGGAAGGCCCGCGGGGAGCCGCGGGCCTTCCGGGTGCGGGGACGCCTCAGTTGCCGGAGGCCTTGCGGCGGCGCAGTGCGAACACCGTGCCCGCGCCGACGACGATCATGCCCACGGCGATCCCGGCGGCCGGAGCGGTGTAGTCGCTCGCGCCGGTCTCGGCGAGGTGGGTGGAACCGCCCGCCGGTGCGGGGGCGTTGCCCGCGGGGGCGGCCGGGGCGGAGCCGGAGGGCTCCGGGGACGGCGAGGCCGCCGTCGCGGAGGAGGACGAGGGAGACGGCGAGGGCGAGTCCGAGGCCGACGGGGTCGGGCTCGGCGACGGGTACCACGCGGGGCACGCCTTCGACGGGGTCACCAGCGCCGGCGTGATGTCCTCGTCGACGAACCCGCCCGCCTTGACGTGGACCCGGTACGTCCAGTCCGGCGTCCAGTCGACCGGGATGTCGACGCTGGTGCCCTGCGCGGAGGAGTGCTCGATCGTCCTGCTGCCGATGTCGCGGTACTGGTCGTCCGGCATCGAGAGCTTGACCTGCACCGAGACGGTGGCCGAGGTGCCGGTCGGGTCCACGTCGGTGACGCGGATGAAGCCGTGGCCGTCCGCGCCGCACTCGGCCGACGCGGAGAAGTCACGGATGTCGCACGCCGACGCGCTGCCCGCGACGGCCAGACAGAGGGCCGCCGCAGCGACCGGAACGCCTATGAGACGTGTCGCGCGCAGCACGCGGACACGGGGAGGAAGGGACACGATCGTCCTTAGGAAAGACCTGTGGAAGAGCCTGACCCCCACGTCCTACAAGTCCGCCGAATCCCCTGTCAATCTACTGTCACCGCAGGTCAGGAGGGGTTCAACGGCTCCCCATCGATGACTCGTCACCCCCTCAAGCACCGGTCAAGACAGCCATGCCGCGGTCATCCGCACTCACCCCCACTCACCCGCACTCATCCGTGGGAGTGCTGGTCCGTACCCGCGGTGAACGCCGCCGTGCGTACCTTCCCGTCGGCCTTGAAGTCCAGGAACAGCCGGTACGTACCCGTGCTCGGCACGTCCGCCGTGAACCTCACCTCCGCCGCGCCGCCCTCGTCGTCGTGCGGATGCACATGCAGGTACGCGAGGTCCCCGGCCCGCAGCGCGACGAGATGCCCGTTCGCCCCGAGGTACGGCTCCAGCCTCACCGGCTTCCCCTCCTTGCTGACCGTGAACCGCAGCTCGCTCCCCTTCCCGGCGGCGAGTTCCCCGTCCAGCGCGACGGTGTACCCGTCGACGGTCACCCGGTTCACCTGCGCCGGCACCTGCTCCGCCGCGTACGCCCCGGCGACCGTCAGATCCGACCCCAGCGTGAGGTTCTCCTTCCCTCCGCCCGGCGTGAAGTCCGCGAACACCCGGTAGCTGCCCGGCTCGGTCAGCGTCACCGGCGTGCTCCACGTGCCGTCCGCCGCCCGGGTCGGGTGCAGGTGCCGGTACTCGGTCAGGTCCCGCGAGGCCACGATCAGGTGCAGCTCCTTCTCGTGCTCGACCTGGTACGACGTGACCGGCCTGCCGTCCGTCCCCCGTACGGCGAACCTGATCACCCCGGCCCTGTCCGCCGCCAGCGCTCCGCTCTCCAGGTCCAGCGTGTACCCGCCCTCACTGACCTGGAGCCCGGCGGGTACGAGGGGGTTGCTCCGGCCGTCGGACTTCTCGGAGCCACCGCCCTCGTGGGAGCCGCTCTCGTGCGAGTCGCTCTGGTGAGCCGAGCTCTCCGCGTCCGTGCCGGAGTCGAACGGGCCGACCACCGCGCCCACCCCGTACGCGGCCCCGAACGACACGGTGAGCGCGGCACCGAAAGCGCTGATCTTCTGGAGGGGGTTCATGGCGGGCTCCCTGTTCTGCCTCTCCGGTGATATACCCCAGGGGGGTACGGGGCTCCCACCCTATACCCCGGTGGGGTATAGGGAAAGCCGGGTGGTCCACCGGGCGGGGCCTCGCGGTCACCGCACTGCCGCCATGGCGACCCGTTGAGCCACCGCGTTCATGCCCTGCCCCTTCGCGTCGGTCGCGGTGATCGAGTACACGAGGGTGCGGGAGAGGTCCCGGGTGGCTCCGGCCAGCGCGCTGTAGCCGGGACGGGAGCCCGTCTTGAGCCAGAAGACCTTGCCGTTCAACTCGCCGCGCTGGAGACCGGCGGTGTAGGTGGCACCCTCGATGCCCGCCGGGATCGTGAACATCTCCTCCAACTGGGGCCGAGGGACGATCCGGCCCCGGAACAGGGACGTGATCAACCGCTCCAGGTCGGCGGTCGTGGAGACCATGTCGCCGGCCGCCGCGCGGTCCGCCTGGTTCCACTCCGTGACATCGACGAGTTCCGTCGTGCCGTCGGGGTTCTCCACCGCCTGGTAGCCGTGGTTGTGCGGGCCGGCGATGCGCGGGTCGGTGCCCGGGAGGTACGTGTCGCGCATCCCGGCGGGGGCCAGGACCAGGCGGGTGGCCTCGGCCGCGTACGAGCGGCCCGTCACCTCCTCGATCAGCAGGCCCAGGATCGTGTAGCCGATGTTGGAGTAGTGCTGGCCCTCGCCGGGACGGAACTCGGGCCCCTTCGCCACCGCCGAGGCCACGACCTCCCGGGGCGTCAGTGTGTCGTAGCGGTGGGCGTACTGCTCCTCGAACGTGTCCCTCAGCCCGTCCCCCGGCCGGATTCCCGACGTGTGATTCAGCAACTGCCGTACGGTGACCGGCCGGAATTCCCGGCTCAGCAGCCCCGGCAGATACCGCTGGACCGGCGCCCCGAGATCCACCTTCCCCTCCGCCGCGAGCCGCAGCACCGTCGCCGCGGTCACGACCTTCGTC
>NZ_LIRL01000980.1 GCF_001419795.1 Streptomyces niveiscabiei | reverse complement strand
GTCTCGGTGATGCCGTACATGTTGACCATGACGGGTCCGCCGCGGCCGGAGCGCTCCACCCATCCGGCGATGCGCCGCCAGTCGAGGGCTTCCCCGCCGAAGACGACCGTGCGCAGCGCCAGCCGCTCCCGCAGCCCCGGGTCCGCGTCCAGTTCCTCGGAGAGCCGGTAGAACGCGGACGGCGTCTGGTTGAGGACGGTGACCCGCTCGGCGTCCAGGAGCCGCGCGAAGTCGCCGGGCGCGCGCGCCACGTCCTGCGGTACGACGACGAGCCGCCCGCCGTGGGCGAGCGCGCCCCACAGTTCCCACACGGAGAAGTCGAAGGCGTACGAGTGGAACAGCGTCCACACGTCGTCGGCGCCGAACGTG
The DNA here is from genome assembly GCF_001419795.1 of Streptomyces niveiscabiei. Taxonomy (GTDB): domain Bacteria; phylum Actinomycetota; class Actinomycetes; order Streptomycetales; family Streptomycetaceae; genus Streptomyces; species Streptomyces niveiscabiei. The sequence goes on along the minus strand of NZ_LIRL01000980.1, from coordinate 2,010 downwards.
AACTCGCCCTGCGTGGCGGCCAGGAGGCGGGTGACGTTGGCGTGGGTGAGGACGGTGCCCTTGGGGCGGCCGGTGGAGCCGGAGGTGTAGATGACGTACGCCGCCGACTCGGACGGCACGGCGCGCACCGGCGCCGCGCCCGCCCCTTCGACGGCGTGCCGGGTCTGCGGGTCGTCGAGGACGACGCTGCGTTCACGCACCTGCGGCGGCAGGTGCCGGGCGGTCTCGCGCAGGGCGAGGACGGTGTGGGTGCCGCTGTCGGTGAGGACGTAGTGCAGACGGTCCGCCGGGGAGTCCGGGTCCATCGGCACGTAGGCGCCGCCCGCCTTGAGCACCGCGAGGACGGCTACGACGAGCTCGGGCGACCTGGGCAGGACGAGGCCGACACGCGATTCGGCGCCGACGCCGCGCGCCGCGAGATGGGCCGCCAACTGTGCGGCGTGGGCGTCGAGTTCGCCGTAGGTGAGGGTCGTGTCCCGGTAGGTGAGGGCGGGGGCGTCGGGGCGCAGGCGGGCCTGTTCCTCGAAGAGGGCGACGAGCGAGGGGGCAGGGGTGCCCGTGTCTCCGGTGTCGTTCCAGCCGGTGAGGACCCGGGCGTGTTCCTCGGCGCTGAGCAGGTCGAGCGTGCGCAGGGGGGCGGCGGGGGTCTCGGTGATCCGGCGGGAGAGGGTGAGCCAGTGGGCGGTGAGCTGGTCGATCGTGGAGGCGTCGAAGAGGTCGCTGTGGACGACGGCCGCCTCCAGGGAGCCGTCGGGGCGTTCCAGGAACTCCAGGTGCAGGTCGAACTGAGTGGTGTCGCGGGGCGGTACGAACTCCTCGGCGGTGAGTCCGGGGAGGGTGAGCGGGGTGTCGGGGGTGTTCTGGAGGACCAGCATCGCCTGGACGAGGGGGGTACGGCTGGTGTCCCGCTCCGGGGCCAACTCCTCGATCAGCCGGCTGAAGGGAACGTCCTGATGCGCGAAGGCGTCCAGGACCGTCTCCCGTACACCACCCAGGAGTTCGGCGAAGGAACGCGACTCGTCGATGCGCGAACGCAGGACGAGCGTGTTGACGAAGAAACCGACCAGCCCTTCGAGTTCGGCCCGTTCACGGCCGGAGACCGCCGTACCGAGGGCGATGTCACGCTGACCGCTGTAACGCGACAGCAGCAACTGCGTCACCGCCGTCAGCACCATGAACAGACTCGCCCCCGACTCCCGTCCCACACGGGCCAGTTCAGCCGCGACCTCCGCCGGAACCTCGAACACGTGTGTCGAGCCCGCCGACGACCGCACCGCCGGACGCGGCCGGTCCGTCGGCAGCTCCAACGGCTCCAACCCCGCCAACTGCTCACGCCAATAGGCGAGTTCACCAGCCAGCGCATCACCCGCGAGGCGTTCACGCTGCCACACCGCGTAATCCCCGTACCGGACAGGCAGTTCAGGCAGCGCGGCCCCCGAACACAACTCACCCAGCTCACGCAGGATCACGCCCGTCGACCAGCCGTCGGTGACGATGTGGTGGAGCGAGAGGGCGAGGACGTGCGTGGAGGGCGACTCCCGGATCAGCAGCACGCGGATCAGAGGGCCCTCGCACAGGTCGAAGGGGGTGTTCGCCTCGTCCCTCAGCACCGTTTCGAGGAGTGCCGGCTCCGGCTCCACGATCCGGACGGGGACGGCCAGGGTGTCGTGGACGACTTGGGTGCCCTGTCCGTCGTGGGGGTCGAAGGTGGTGCGCAGGGAGTCGTGGCGCCGGACCAGGGCGTCGACCGCGTTCTGGAGGGCTTCGGTGTCCAGGGGGCCGGTCAGGCGCAGGGTCGTCATGAGGTTGTAGTCGGTGCCGCCGGGGGCGAAGTCGTCGAGGAACCAGAGGCGTTCCTGGGCGAAGGACAGCGGGAGTTCGGCGGCGTCCTGCGGGGTGATGACGTCGGGTTGGCTGCCTGGTGAGACCGTCGCCGCGAGGGCCGCGACAGTGGGGGCGTCGAAGAGAGCCCGGGGAGAGAGGTCGGCACCGAGGGCGGTGCGGATACGG
>NZ_LIRL01000098.1 GCF_001419795.1 Streptomyces niveiscabiei | reverse complement strand
CCCGGAGCCCCCGGCCCGCCGCCGCGACCCCGACCCGGAGCCCGAGCCCGAGCCGCTCGGCGGCATCCTGCCCGAGCCGGACGACGCGCTCGCCGACGAGGCCACGGTTGCCGAGACCGCACCCGAGGAGCGCGGCCGGCGTGCGGGCAAGGGCGGTAAAGGAGGCAAGGGGGACAGCGGCAAGAAGAAGCGCCGCAACGGCGCCGCCTGTCTCGTCGTCGTCCTCGTCTTCGGCGGGGGCATCGCCGGTGTCGCCTACTTCGGCATGCAGTTCTACCAGGACCGCTACGGCGCGTCCCCGGACTACGCGGGCAACGGCACCGACGAGACGGTCTCCGTCACCATCCCGAAGGGCGCCGGGGGCGCGGCCATAGGGCGTGCGCTGAAGGCGGCGGGCGTCGTGAAGAGCGTCGACGCGTTCGTGTCCGCGTACACGCAGAACGCCAAGTCCGGGAGCATCCAGGCCGGTTCGTACGTCCTGAACAAGGAGATGTCCGCCCAGGCGGCCGTCGCGATGATGCTCGACCCCAAGAGCCAGAACAACCTGATCATCGCCGAGGGCACCCGCAACGTCGCGGTCTACGCGCAGATCGACAAGCGCCTCGACCTCTCCGAGGGCACCACCGCGGGCGTCGCGAAGGCGAAGTACAAGGACCTCGGCCTGCCGGACTGGGCGCTGAACCACCCGAACGTGAAGGACCCGCTGGAAGGGTTCCTGTACCCGTCGCGGTACGCCGTGGCCAAGGCGGACAAGCCCGAGACCCTCCTCAAGGAGATGGTGACTCGCGCCAACCAGAAGTACGAGCAGCTCGGGCTGGAGAAGCAGGCCGAGAAGCTCGGGCTCGACGGACCCTGGCAGCTCCTCACCGTGGCGAGCCTCGCGCAGGCCGAGGGCACCAGTCACGACGACTTCCGCAAGATGGCCGAGGTCGTCTACAACCGCCTCAAGCCCGGCAACCCCCAGACGTACGGCTCGCTGGAGTTCGACTCCACGTACAACTACATCAAGAACCAGAGCAAGATCGACCTGACGATCGCCGAGCTCAAGCGGTTCAACAACCCGTACAACACGTACTACGTCAAGGGACTGCCCCCGGGCCCCATCGACAACCCGGGTGACGAGGCGCTGCGGGGCGCCCTCAACCCGACGGACGACGGCTGGTACTACTTCATCTCGCTGGACGGCAAGACCAGCAGGTTCACCAAGACCCTCGCGGAGCACGAGGAACTGGTCGCCGAGTTCAACGAGTCCCGCAAGGGCTCCTGAGAAGGACGGAACCCATGACAGAACGGGCCGCCGGAGCCCGGCGCGCCGCCGTGCTCGGTTCGCCGATCGCGCACTCCCTCTCCCCGGTGCTGCACCGCGCCGCGTACGACGCGCTGGGGCTGACGGAGTGGTCGTACGACCGCTTCGAGGTCGACGAGGAGTCCCTCGCGGACTTCGTCGCCGGGCTCGGCGCGGAGTGGGCGGGGCTGTCGCTGACGATGCCGCTGAAGCGGGCCGTCATCCCGCTGCTGGACGAGATCAGCGAGGCGGCGGCCTCGGTCGAGACCGTCAACACGCTGGTGTTCACCGAGGACGGCCGCAAGGTCGGGGACAACACCGACATCCCCGGCATGGTCGCGGCCCTGCGTGAACGCGGCGTCGAGAAGGTCGACTCCGCCGCGATCCTCGGCGCCGGCGCCACCGCCTCCTCCGCCCTCGCCGCGCTCTCCCGCATCTGCACCGGCGAGGTCGTCGCCTACGTCCGCAGCGAGGCGCGTGCCGCCGAGATGCGGCAGTGGGGCGAGCGGCTGGACATCGAGGTCCGTACGGCGGACTGGGCCGACGCGGCCGAGGGGCTGCGGGCGCCGCTGGTCGTCGCGACGACGCCGGCCGGGACGACGGACCTGCTCTCCCACGCCGTACCGGAGCGCCCGGCGACGCTCTTCGACGTCCTGTACGACCCCTGGCCCACCGAACTCGCCGCCCGCTGGTCGATGTACGGGGGTGCCGTCGTGAGCGGACTGGACCTTCTGGTCCATCAGGCGGTCCTTCAGGTCGAGCAGATGACCGGGCACCGGCCCGCTCCCGTCGACGCGATGCGAAAAGCGGGCGAACACGCGCTCGCCTCCCGCTAAGGTTCCCGGGGGCGCCGCGCAGGGGGCGGGGCGCGCATCGGGGGGAGTACCGCCATGTCCTTGGCGTCCGGCAAGAGCGAGATCTTCCAGTTCGTCCTTCAGTTCCTGCCCGACTGGATCCAGATTCCGGCCCTGTGCCTGATCATCGGGCTCGTGGTGCTGTCCTGGGTCCTGAAGCTGCGCCGCAAGTGGCTGCTGCGGCAGGCCGGCGCGGGCCAGGGGGCCGTCGTCCAGCAGCAGGGGGACGGGACGCGGGGCGCGGACTTCCTCGGGGCGTACGCACCCCGGCAGCCGCAGAGCGAAGGGCCTCGGGGCGCCGACTTCCTGGGGTCGTACGCGCCGCAGAACCGGTCCGAGCGGAGCTGACTCGTTCCTCCCGGTGAGTCCGCTTCGTGGACCGGAGAGCGGGTTCGGCCGGCGGACGTGGGAGGATCGAGGGCGGCGGGGCCGGGACGCGCACCCGGGGTCGCCCGTGCCGTCCGCGTGGACGCGTGGCGGCACAGCGGTACCAGGCGCGAGCACCGAGGAGCATCGTTGAGCAGGCTGCGTTGGCTGACCGCGGGGGAGTCCCACGGTCCCGCACTCGTCGCCACGCTGGAGGGCCTTCCCGCCGGCGTGCCGATCACCACGGAGATGGTCGCGGACCATCTCGCGCGGCGGCGGCTCGGCTATGGCCGGGGCGCTCGGATGAAGTTCGAGCGGGACGAGGTCACCTTCCTCGGCGGTGTCCGCCACGGCCTCACCCTGGGTTCCCCGGTCGCGGTGATGGTGGGCAACACCGAGTGGCCGAAGTGGGAGAAGGTCATGGCGGCCGACCCGGTCGACCCGGCCGAGTTGGCCCAGTCCGCCCGCAACGCGCCGCTGACCCGCCCCCGCCCGGGCCACGCGGACCTGGCCGGCATGCAGAAGTACGGCTTCGACGAGGCCCGCCCGATCCTGGAGCGCGCCTCGGCCCGCGAGACCGCCGCCCGCGTCGCGCTCGGCGCGGTCGCCCGGTCGTACCTCAAGGAGACGGCCGGCATCGAGATCGTCAGCCACGTCGTCGAACTGGCCGCGGCGAAGGCCCCGTTGGGCGTCTACCCGCTGCCCGGCGACGTCGAGAAGCTGGACGCGGACCCGGTGCGCTGCCTGGACGCGGACGCCTCGAAGGCGATGGTCGCGGAGATCGACCAGGCCCACAAGGACGGCGACACGCTGGGCGGCGTCGTGGAGGTGCTCGCGTACGGGGTGCCGGTGGGCCTCGGCTCGCACGTGCACTGGGACCGGCGCCTGGACGCGCGGCTCGCGGGCGCCCTGATGGGCATCCAGGCGATCAAGGGCGTCGAGGTCGGCGACGGCTTCGAGCTGGCGCGGGTGCCGGGGTCGAAGGCGCACGACGAGATCGTCGGCACCGACGAGGGCCTGCGCCGCACCTCGGGGCGCTCCGGCGGCACCGAGGGCGGCCTGACCACGGGCGAGGTGCTGCGGGTGCGGGCGGCCATGAAGCCGATCGCGACCGTGCCGCGCGCCCTGCGGACCGTGGACGTGGCGACCGGTGAGCCCGCGCAGGCGCACCACCAGCGCTCCGACGTGTCGGCGGTGCCGGCCGCCGGGATCGTCGCCGAGGCGATGGTCGCGCTGGTCCTCGCGGACGCGGTCGCGGAGAAGTTCGGCGGGGACAACGTCGTCGAGACGCGCCGCAACGTCCGCTCGTACCTCGACAGCCTCACGATCCGATGAGCGGACCGCTGGTCGTCCTGGTCGGGCCGATGGGCGTCGGCAAGTCCACCGTCGGGCAGCTCCTCGCCGAGCGCCTCGGCGTGCCCTACCGGGACACCGACGACGACATCGTCACCGAGCAGGGCCGCACCATCGCCGACATCTTCGTCGAGGAGGGCGAGCCCGCCTTCCGCGCGATCGAGAAGGCCGCCGTCGAGGCCGCGCTCGCCGGGCACGACGGAGTCCTCGCGCTCGGCGGCGGCTCCATCCTCGACGCCGACACCCGCGCGCTGCTCGCCGGCCGCCGGGTCGTCTACCTCTCCATGGACGTCGAGGAGGCCGCCCGCCGCACCGGCCTCAACGCCGCCCGGCCCCTCCTCGCCGTCAACCCGCGCAAACAGTGGCGCGAGTTGATGGAGGCTCGCCGTCATCTGTACGAGGGGGTCGCCACGGCCGTCGTCGCGACGGATGATCGGACCCCGGAAGAGGTCGCCCAAGCCGCCCTGGACGCACTGGAGTTGAAGGACGTATGACGACGACGCGGATCCACGTCGGCGGCGACACGCCGTACGAGGTGCTGGTGGGCCGTCAACTGCTCGGCGAACTCGCCGGGTTGATCGGTACGAAGGCCAAGCGCGTCGCGGTGATCCACCCCGAGGCCCTCGACGGGACCGGGGACGCGCTGCGCGCCGACCTCGCCGAGCAGGGGTACGAGGCCGTCGCCATCCAGGTGCCCAACGCCGAGGAGGCCAAGACCGCCGAGGTCGCCGCGTACTGCTGGAAGGCGCTCGGGCAGTCCGGGTTCACGCGGACCGACGTCATCGTGGGCGTCGGCGGCGGGGCGACCACCGACCTCGCCGGGTTCGTCGCGGCGACCTGGCTGCGCGGGGTGCGCTGGATCGCCGTACCGACGACCGTGCTGGCCATGGTCGACGCGGCCGTCGGCGGGAAGACCGGCATCAACACCGCCGAGGGCAAGAACCTGGTCGGGGCGTTCCATCCGCCGGCCGGGGTGCTGTGCGACCTCGCCGCGCTGGAGTCGCTGCCGGTCAACGACTACGTGTCGGGGCTCGCGGAGATCATCAAGGCCGGGTTCATCGCGGACCCGGTGATCCTCGACCTGATCGAGGCCGACCCCGAGGCGGCGCGCACGCCGGCCGGGCCGCACACCGCCGAGCTGATCGAGCGGTCGATCCGCGTGAAGGCGGACGTCGTGTCGTCCGACCTCAAGGAGGCGGGGCTGCGGGAGATCCTCAACTACGGGCACACCCTCGCGCACGCCATCGAGAAGAACGAGCGCTACAAGTGGCGGCACGGCGCCGCCGTATCCGTCGGCATGCACTTCGCGGCCGAACTCGGGCGGCTCGCCGGGCGGCTGGACGACGCGACCGCCGACCGGCACCGGACGGTCCTGGAGTCGGTCGGGCTGCCGCTGCACTACCGCTACGACCAGTGGCCCAAGCTGCTGGAGACGATGAAGGTCGACAAGAAGTCGCGCGGCGACCTGCTGCGGTTCATCGTGCTGGACGGACTCGGCAAGCCGACCGTCATGGAGGGGCCCGACCCGGCGGTGCTGCTCGCGGCGTACGGCGAAGTGGGGCAGTAGGGCCCGGAGATCACCTTCGCCCGATTCTCTTTCCACACCGGGCACTTCGGACCGCCCCCGGTCGTTCACCAAACGACGGCCGGGGGCGGTACCGTTCGGTAGGGGGAGCGGGGTCCGCCCGACCGCCTTCGCGCCCCGGAGGCGAACCGAGCCCGCACAGAACGAGACGGAGTGGCACCGGATGCAGCACGCAGTGGGTTCTCCGCTGCCGCCGCCCCACCAGTGGGGGCACGGTCCGGTCGGCTGGTCGCCGGCCGCACAGCATTCGGGGCCGTATCCCTCTCAGCCCTCGCATCCCCACCCGCAGGCGCAGCCGGCGCCGGGCTTCACACCGCCGCAGGTCCCGCAACCGCAGGTCCCGCCGGTCCCCCCGGCCCCGCCG
>NZ_LIRL01000979.1:869-7205 GCF_001419795.1 Streptomyces niveiscabiei | reverse complement strand
CCCGTAACCTTGTCCCGTGACCAGCCCCACCCCCGATGCCCTTCTCGGACCCGCCGACATCCGTGAGCTCGCCGCCGTTCTCGGTGTGCGGCCCACGAAGCAGCGTGGCCAGAACTTCGTCATCGACGCGAACACCGTCCGCCGGATCGTCCGGACCGCAGATGTCCGGGCGGACGATGTGGTCGTGGAGGTGGGACCGGGGCTCGGGTCGCTGACGCTCGCGCTGCTGGAGGTCGCCGACCGGGTGACGGCCGTGGAGATCGACGACGTCCTCGCGAGCGCGCTGCCCGCGACGATCGCCGCGCGGATGCCGGCCCGCGCGGAGCGGTTCGCGCTGGTGCACTCCGACGCGATGAAGGTGACCGAGCTGCCGGGCCCCGCCCCGACCGCGCTGGTCGCGAACCTGCCGTACAACGTCGCCGTACCGGTCCTGCTCCACATGCTGGAGATGTTCCCGACCATCGAGCGCACGCTGGTGATGGTCCAGTCGGAGGTCGCCGACCGCCTCGCCGCCGCGCCGGGTTCGAAGGTGTACGGCGTTCCCTCCGTGAAGGCGAACTGGTACGCCGAGGTCAAGCGGGCCGGCGCGATCGGCCGCAACGTGTTCTGGCCGGCGCCGAACGTGGACAGCGGCCTGGTGTCCCTGGTCCGCCGCACCGACCCGGTCAAGACCACGGCGTCGCGGCAGGAGGTCTTCGCGGTCGTCGACGCGGCGTTCGCCCAGCGCCGCAAGACCCTGCGGGCGGCGCTCGCGAGCTGGGCGGGCTCGGCCGCTGCCGCCGAGGCGGCGATCGTGGCGGCGGGGGTCTCACCGCAGGCGCGGGGCGAGTCGCTGACGGTGGAGGAGTTCGCGCGGATCGCGGAGAACAAGGGGGCCGGCGATGCCGAGGGCGCTGCCGGTAACACCGCCGAGCGCACGCCTTCCGGCGACGCCGGGAGCGAGACCGGAACGCCGTAGGCGTCCTGGCCGAGGGCGCGACGCCGTGCAGACCCCGCGAGCAACACCCCCACCCCGCCGACCCAAGGAGTCCGCGTGACCGTCACCGTCCGCGTCCCCGCCAAGGTGAACGTCCAGCTCGCCGTGGCCTCGCCCCGCCCCGACGGCTTCCACGACCTCGCCAACGTCTTCCTCGCCGTCGGCCTCTACGACGAGGTCACCGTCACCCCCGCCGAGGAACTCCGGATCACCTGTGAGGGCCCCGACGCCGGCCAGGTCCCCCTGGACCGTACGAACCTGGCCGCCCGCGCGGCGATCGCGCTGGGGGAGCGGTACGGGCGCGGTCCCGACGTACACATCCACATCGCGAAGGACATCCCGGTGGCCGGCGGGATGGCCGGGGGGAGTGCGGACGGCGCCGGTGCGCTGGTCGCGTGTGACGCGCTGTGGGGTACGGGGGCGTCCCGGGAGGAACTCCTCGGTATCTGCGCCGAGTTGGGGAGCGACGTCCCGTTCAGTCTCGTCGGTGGCGCGGCGCTCGGCGTCGGGCGGGGGGAGCAGCTCACCCCGCTGGAGGTCGGCGGCGATTTCCACTGGGTGTTCGCGACGGCCGTACGGGGGCTGTCGACCCCGGCGGTGTACCGGGAGTTCGACCGGCTGACGGCGGACGTCGTCGTACCCGAGCCGGTCGCGTCCCAACCCCTGCTCGACGCCCTCGCGAAGGGCGACCCCGATGCCCTCGCCGCCTCCGTGTCCAACGACCTCCAGCCCGCCGCCCTCTCCCTCTTCCCGGAGCTGAGCGCGACGCTGGACGCGGGCCGTGCGGCGGGCGCGCTCGCTGCGCTGGTCTCGGGGTCGGGCCCGACGACGGCGTACCTCGCCCGGGACGAGGCCGGGGCGGCACGTATCGCGGAGCGGCTCGCGGCGTCGGGGACGTGCCGGAGCGTGCGGACGGCCGTCGGACCCGCGCCCGGCGCGACCGTCGTGGCTTGAACTGACCTGTTAGTCATGGGCTTGTGAAGGGCTCGGGGAGATCCCGCACATGACGCGCTGACCAGTGTGAACGTCTCCTGGAATCTTGCCCGCAGCGCAGTAATTTAATGTTCAGCAATGTGGTTCATGGTCCATTTCGCGCCAGTCTGACCGGCCGGAACCGGATGGCAAGATCGGCCACCCCGGCCGAGAGGAAGTCCCGATGGGGCACATGGACCACTTCAGCGCGGGATGGGTCACGCCCGTCCTGTCGTATGTGATGGCCTGCGTCGGCTCGGCGCTCGGACTGCGCTGCACGGTCCGCGCGCTGGAGTCCGAGGGCGCGTCGAAGCGCAACTGGCTCGTCCTCGCGTCCGTCGCGATCGGCTCGGGGATCTGGACGATGCACTTCGTCGCGATGCTGGGCTTCACGGTCGACGGCACACCGATCCGGTACGACGTCCCGCTGACCGTCCTCAGCCTGCTCATGTCGGTCGGCGTGGTCGCGGCGGGCGTCTTCACCGCCGGGTACGGGCGCTCCCGCGTCACCTCGGTGGTCCTCGGCGGCCTCGGTACGGGGCTCGGGGTCGCGGCGATGCACTACACCGGCATGGCCGCGCTGAACCTGCACGGCGAGGTGAGCTACAACCCGGCGCTGGTCATCGCGTCCGTCGTGATCGCGGTCGTCGCGGCGACGGCGGCGCTGACGCTGACGCTGGTCGTCCGGGGCCCGGTGCTGGCGGCCCTCGCCGCGCTCGTGATGGGGCTCGCGGTGAGTTCGATGCACTACACGGCGATGTTCGCGGTCGAGATCTCGCTCGCGCCGAGCAGCGCGGCGCTGGCGGGGGTGACGGCGACGCAGTTCATCTTCCCGCTGGCCGTGGTGCTGGGGTCGTTCCTGTTCCTGGCGTCCGCGTACGTCGCGCTGTCGCCGACCGGCGCGGGGCGAAACGATTCGGCGGTGGCCGCGGAACTGCTCCGCGAGGTCGAGCTGACGACGGCGTGAGCGGTACCGGCATGGCTCGCTGAGCCTTTTTGTGGACCGGGTGCGGTGCCGTATCGGGGGTCGGCGCCGCGCCCCTTTTTCCTGAGCTTCTCTGAGAGGTCTCCATGCGTATCCCCCGAGCGACCGACCGCCTGCGGCCCAGATCCGTCCGCGCGAAGATCGTCGCCCTCCTGATGCTGCCCGTCGTCTCGCTGATGGCCCTGTGGGGCTTCGCCGCCGTGACGACCGCCTCCAGCATCGGCGACGCCGAACGCGGCAAGGACGTCAACGCCGAACTCCTCGCGCCCGTCGGGGAGTTCGTCACCGACGTGCAGGGCGAACGGACGGCCGCGCTGCGCGGGGACCCCGACGGCTACCGGAAGGCGCAGACCGCCACCGACCGGGCCGCCGCCGTCGTCCTGGAGGGCATCAACTCCGCCGGCTCCGACGCCGGGCTCCTCGACGCGGCGCTCCCCGCGCGGCTCGACGCGCTCAAGGGGGACACCCGGGCGCTCACCGCGCTGCGTACGCGTCCCACGTTCGACGGCTACTCGGCGATCGTCCGGCACGGGTTCGCCGTCACCGGCGCGCTCGCCGGCGCCGTACACAGCGCGGACGCCTCCGACGCGCGGGTCCTGCTGGAGCTGGGGCGGGCGCGGGAGGCCGTCGCGCAGGAGCAGGCGCTGCTCGCGGACGGGCAGTTGACGCGGGCCGAGTACGCCCCGTTCGTCGGCGCCGTCGCGAACCAGCGGGAACTGCTCGAACCGGCCGTCGCCGATCTGAAGGCCGAGCACCGGGCGGCGTACCGGCGGGTGCTCGACGGGGACCGGTACGCGACCGTGCGCGCCGTCGAGGACCAGGTGCGGAAAACCGGCGCCGTCCCCTCGCTCACCGGGTGGGACCTGGCGGTCGGGCAGGTGCTCGGCGGGCTGGCGGGCGCCGAGGCGGACGCCGGGGTCGCCGCGACCGCCAAGGCGAACCCCTTCGGGTGGGACACGCTCGGGGCGTCCGGCGTCGCCGTGGTGCTCGGACTCGTCGGCGTCCTGCTGTCGCTGCTGGTGTCCGTGCTGGTCGGGCGGGGGCTGATCGTCGAGCTGCTGGACCTGCGCAACTCCGCCCTTGAGGTGGCCGGGCGGCGGCTCCCGCAGGCGATGCGGCGCCTGCACGCCGGGCAAGGCGTGGACATCGACGCCGAGGCTCCCATGCGGCGCCTCGTCGGGGACGAACTCGCCCAGGTCGGTACGGCGTTGACGGCCGTCCAGCGCGCCGCCCTCAAGGCCGCCTCCGAGCGCGCCGAACTCCTCTCCGGCATCTCCGGCGTCTACGTCAGCCTCGCCCGCCGCAGTCAGGTCCTCCTCCACCGCCAGCTCGACCTCCTCTCGGCGCTGGAACACCGCGAGCAGCACCCGGCCGACCTGCACGACCTGTACCGCGTCGACTACCTCGCGACCCGCATGCGCCGCCACTCCGAGAGCCTCCTCATCCTCTCCGGCATCGCCCCCGGCCGGGGCTGGCGCGACCCCATCGCCCTCACGGACGTCCTGCGCGCGGCCGTCTCCGAGATCGAGAACGCCGACCGGGTCCAGATCTGGGCGACCCCCCGCGTCTCCCTCGTCGGCGGCTGCGTCGCGGACGTCGTCCACCTCCTCGCGGAACTCGTCGAGAACGCCACCTCCTTCTCCCCGCCCTCGACACAGGTCCACCTCCGCGCGGCCCACCTGCGCGAGGGCATCCTCATCGAGATCGAGGACAGCGGCTTCGGCATGAACGAGGACGCCCTCACCGACGCCAACCGCAAGATCCAGTCCGACAAGGTCGACCTCCTCGACGCCAAACAGATCGGCCTCTTCGTCGTCAACCGCCTCCGCGAACGCCAGGGCCTGCGCGTGGAGCTCCGCGCCTCCGAAACCGGCGGCGTGATCGCCGGAATCTTCATCCCGGAGCACCTCGTGAGAGACGACATGCCGACGGGCGACCAGGGGAGGGGACTGGCACCGGCGGCGGGGTTGCTGGGGTGAGGGGGAACCCGCCCCGGAAGGGTGAACGGGGCGCGCGGACTACCCTGGGAGGCTGACAACCCCCTGGGCAGGAGAAACATGGCCGTCAACCTCGTCAATGTCGAGAACGTCAGCAAGGTGTACGGGACGCGTGCGCTTCTGGACGGGATCTCGCTGGGGGTGTCCGAGGGGGACCGGATCGGGGTCGTGGGGCGGAACGGGGACGGGAAGACCACGCTGATCCGGATGCTGGCCAAGGTGGAGGAGGCCGATACCGGGCGGGTGACCCATTCCGGGGGGCTGCGGCTGGGGGTGCTGACCCAGCACGACTCGCTCGACCCCGCCGCCACCGTCCGGCACGAGGTCATCCGGGACATGGCCGACCACGAGTGGGCGGGGAACGCGAAGGTCAGGGACGTACTGACCGGGCTGTTCGGCGGGCTGGACCTGCCCGGGTTCCCGCAGGGGCTGGACACCGTCATCGGGCCCCTGTCCGGCGGGGAGCGGCGGCGGATCGCGCTGGCGAAGCTGCTCATCGAGGAGCAGGACCTGATCGTGCTGGACGAGCCCACGAACCACCTCGACGTGGAGGGGATCTCGTGGCTGGCCCGGCACTTGCAGAACCGCAGGTCCGCGCTCGTGTGCGTGACGCACGACCGGTGGTTCCTGGACCAGGTGTGCACGCGGATGTGGGACGTCCAGCGGGGCACGGTGCACGAGTACGAGGGCGGCTACTCGGACTACGTCTTCGCGCGCGCAGAGCGGGAGCGGATCGCCGCGACCGAGGAGGCGAAGCGGCAGAACCTGGTCCGCAAGGAGCTGGCGTGGCTGCGGCGGGGCGCCCCGGCGCGTACGTCGAAGCCGCGGTTCCGGATCGAGGCGGCGAACGCGCTCATCGAGGACGTGCCGCCGCCGCGCGACTCCAGCGAGCTGATGAAGTTCGCGTCGTCGCGGCTCGGGAGGACGGTGTTCGACCTGGAGGACGTGACCGTCCAGGCGGGCCCCAAGACGCTGATGAAGCACATCACGTGGCAGCTCGGACCCGGCGACCGGATCGGCCTCGTCGGGGTGAACGGCGCGGGCAAGACGTCGCTGCTGCGGGCGCTCGCGCAGGCGTGGGACACCGAGGGGGAGACCCAGCCGGCCGCCGGGCGGGTCGTCGTCGGCAAGACCGTCAAGCTCGCGTATCTCTCCCAGGACGTCACCGAACTCCCGCCCACGCTGCGGGTGCTGGAGGCGGTCCAGCAGGTCCGTGAGCGCGTCGACCTCGGCAAGGGCCGCGAGATGACCGCGGGCCAGCTCTGCGAGACGTTCGGGTTCAACAAGGAGAAGCAGTGGACGCCGGTCGGCGACCTCTCCGGCGGTGAGCGGCGCCGGCTCCAGCTCCTGCGGCTCCTCATGGACGAGCCCAACGTCCTCTTCCTCGACGAGCCCACCAACGACCT
>NZ_LIRL01000979.1:0-820 GCF_001419795.1 Streptomyces niveiscabiei | reverse complement strand
CGGATGCTGCCGCGCGGCATCGACGAGTACCTCGAGCGCCGGGCGCGGATGGAGGAGGCGGCGGCTGCCGCCGTTCCGGTGCCGCAGAAGCCGGCCACCGCCGAGAAGAGCGCCGCCGACCAGCGCGCCGCCAAGAAGGAACTCCAGAAGATCGAGCGGCAGTTGGACAAGGTCGCCGCCGCCGAGACCAAGCTCCACGCGCGGATCGCCGAGCACGCCACCGACTTCGCGAAGGTCGCCGAACTCGACGCCGAGCTGCGGGCGTTGGGCGCGGAGCGCGAGGAGCTGGAGATGCGCTGGCTGGAACTCGCCGAGGACGCGTGAGCCCGCGCAGAGCGCCGGAACACGCCGTGAAGGGCGCGTGAAGGCGCGTAACGGAGGCATCACGGCGCCGTCCACCCTTGGATACAGGGGTGGATCTGTCCCGTTCTGCCGTCGGAGGCCAGTGATAGAAAGGGCCATCTGATACGTCCGGTGCGTGGCCGGAAAGCAGTGAACTCATGGGGGAACAGGTCGATGGCTCAGCCGCCGCCGAACGACGGTCACAGCAACGCACCGGGAGGCGGCTTCGGCCCACCGCCGGGTGCTACGCCTCAGGGTGGGGGGTACGGGGTACCAGGGCCGTACGGCGCCCCGCCGCAGCAGCCGGGGTACGGCGCGCCTGAGCAGCCCGCACAGCCCCAGCCGGGCTACGGCGCACCCCAAGCTCCCCAGCAGCCGGCTCAGCCCCCCGTACCTCCGCAGGGCTACGGGTACCCCCAGCCCGGCCCCTACCAAGCCGGCCCCTACGCCGCCCAACCCCCCTACGGCAACCCCCCAC
>NZ_LIRL01000978.1 GCF_001419795.1 Streptomyces niveiscabiei | reverse complement strand
GGCTGGTGCTGACCGGGTTGGGGCGGCGGGCCTCCGTGGGGTGGCTCGTGCGGGAGTTGGAGGGGGAGGCGGAGGTTGTGGACTGCGAGGGTGATCCGCCGTGTCCGCTGCGTGCGGCGTGCCGGTTGCGCGGGGCGTTGCGGGAGGCGCGGGAGGCGTTCTTCGCGGCGCTCGATCCCGTGGTGGTCGCCGATCTCGTGGCCTCGCCGACCGGCCCTGTGCTCGTCGGGCTGGCGGTGCGCCGCCCGGAGTGACACGGCCGGCTACTGCCGCTTCCCGCCCGTTAATTGGAATCCAAGACGCCAATTCAGGAGGTCCCGGTGCTCTCCGAGCGCTCCGTTCCCGTCGTCCGCCGGACGCTGCCCGTCGTGGGCGCCCACATCGAGAAGATCGCGGGCCGGTTCTACGAGGGCCTCTTCGCGGCCCACCCCGGTCTCCTGCGCGACCTGTTCAACCGGGGCAACCAGGCCAACGGCCAGCAGCGCGCCGCCCTCGCGGGCTCGATCGCGGCCTACGCCGGCATGCTCCTCGACGGCACCCGTACGGACCCCATGCTGGCCCGCATCGCGCACAAGCACGCGTCCCTCGGCATCGAGCCCTCGCAGTACAAGGTCGTCCACACGCACCTGTTCGCCGCGCTGGGCGAGGTGCTCGGCGACGCGGTCACGCCCGAAGTCGCCGACGCCTGGGACGAGGTGTACTGGCTGATGGCCGACACGCTGATCGCCGCCGAGGCGGAACTCGGTGAGGAGAAGAGAGGTTGGCAGGAGCTGACGATCGCCGAACGCCACGAGGAGACGCCGGACGCCGTGTCGTTCGTCCTGCGCGACCCTCACGGCACCTTCCTGCCGGGCCAGTTCGTCAGCGTCCGGGTGCAACTCCCGGACGGGGCACGCCAGATACGTCAGTACAGCCTCTCGCGCGGACCCGCTCACCCCGACTGGCGCATCACCGTCAAGCGCGTCCACGACCCCCTCCAAGGCGAGGTCTCCACCTGGCTGCACACGCACGCCCGTCCGGGCGACACGCTCACCGTCTCCGCCCCCTACGGCACGCTCGCACTCCCCGACGGCGACGGCCCGCTCCTCCTCGCCTCCGCCGGGATCGGTACGACGCCGATGCTGTCGATGCTGGACCACCTCGCGGCGACGGACTCCGCCCGCCCGGTCACCGTCGTCCACGCGGACCACTCCCCCGCCACCCACGCCCACCGCGCCGAACTCCTGCGCCTCGTC
>NZ_LIRL01000977.1 GCF_001419795.1 Streptomyces niveiscabiei | reverse complement strand
AGCAGCTGGCCCGCCGGAACCTTCACCGGACCCCGGTTCCGGCGGGCCAGCTGCTGCCTGTACTACCGGGTGCCCGGAGGGGGCCTGTGCGGCGACTGTTGTCTCGACGCTCTTCCCCGCGCGCCCCGTCTGGGTGACCATGAGGGAACTGGCCGCTGAGAAGGGGGCTTAGGTTGCGAGTGGGCCTGCTGACCCGGGAGTACCCGCCGGACGTGTACGGCGGCGCGGGCGTCCATGTGGAGTTCCTGGCACGGGAGTTGAAACCGCTCGTCGACCTCGACGTGCACTGCTGGGGCGAGGGCCGCGCCGACGGCGTCCTGCGTCACCGCCCCTGGTCCGCGCTGGACGGCGCGAACGACGCGCTGCGCACGTTCTCCGTCGACCTCGCCATGGCCGCCGGACTCGAAGGACGCCAGCTCGTCCACTCCCACACCTGGTACGCGAACCTCGCGGGCCACTTCGCGAAGCTCCTGCACGGCGTGCCGCACGTGATGACCGCGCACTCCCTGGAACCCCTGCGCCCCTGGAAGGCCGAGCAACTCGGCGGCGGATACGCCCTGTCGAGCTGGGCCGAACGCACCGCCATCGAGGCCGCCGACGCCGTGATCGCCGTCTCCGGCGCCATGCGCGAGGACATCCTCGCCTGCTACCCGGCGCTCGACCCGGCCCGGGTGCGCGTCGTCCACAACGGCATCGACACCGAGCTGTACCGCCCCGACCACGGCACCGACGCCCTCGTCCGCGCCGGACTCGACCCCGACCGGCCCTACGTCCTGTTCGTCGGCCGCATCACCCGCCAGAAGGGCGTCCCCCATCTCCTGCGCGCCGTACGGGACATCGACCCGCGCGCCCAGGTCGTGCTGTGCGCGGGCGCCCCCGACACCCCCGAGATCGACCGCGAATTCCGGGAGCTGTACGAGGAGTTGAGCCGCGTCCGGGACGGCGTGCACTGGATCCCGAAGATGCTGCCGCGCCCCGAGGTCATCCAACTCCTCACGCACGCCGCCCTGTTCGTGTGCCCCTCGGTCTACGAGCCGCTGGGCATCGTCAACCTGGAGGCGATGGCGTGCGGGACGCCGGTCGTCGCCTCGCGGGTCGGCGGGATTCCCGAGGTCGTCGACGACGGGCGTACCGGCCTATTGGTCGATGTGGACGGTGACTTCGAGGCCGGGCTGGCCCGCGCGATCGACTCCGTGCTCGCCGATCCGGACGCGGCGCGTGCGATGGGGGAGGCCGGACGGGCCCGCGCGGTCGGGGAGTTCGGGTGGGACGCGGTGGCCCGGCGCACTGTCGCGCTCTACGCGGAGATCCTCGAACAGGGTTGAGCCGCCTCGCCGTTGGGCAATCAAGGGGAACCATAGGGTGAGGAGCGGCCATGCGTCGTGGTGGACCTTCGGTGCTCGGGATCGTCCTGGCGGGCGGTGAGGGCAAGCGGCTGATGCCCCTGACCGCCGACCGGGCGAAACCCGCGGTCACCTTCGGCGGGACGTACCGACTGGTGGACTTCGTCCTGTCGAACCTCGTCAACGCGGACATCCTGCGCATCTGCGTGCTCACGCAGTACAAGTCGCACTCGCTGGACCGGCACATCACGACGACCTGGCGGATGTCGAGCCTGCTCGGCAACTACGTCACGCCGGTGCCCGCGCAGCAGCGGCTCGGGCCGCGCTGGTACCTCGGCAGCGCGGACGCGCTCCTCCAGTCGCTCAACCTCGTCCACGACGAACGGCCCGAGTACGTCGCGGTGTTCGGCGCGGACCACGTCTACCGGATGGACCCCCGGCAGATGCTCGCGCAGCACATGGAGTCCGGCGCGGGCGTCACCGTCGCGGGCATCCGCGTGCCGCGCACCGAGTCCTCGTCCTTCGGGGTCATCACCCCCGGCAGCGACGGGCAGGTCGTCGAACGGTTCCTGGAGAAGCCGCTCGACCCGCCGGGTCTCGCCGACGACCCCGACACCGTGTTCGCCTCCATGGGCAACTACCTCTTCACCACCAAGACCCTCATCGAGGCGCTCCAGCGCGACGCCGAGGACGAGAACTCCGTGCACGACATGGGGGGTTCGATCCTGCCGCAGCTCACCGCGCGCGGGGAGGCGTACCTGTACGACTTCAGCCAGAACCACGTGCCCGGCGAGACCAGCCGCGACCGGGGGTACTGGCGGGACGTCGGGACGCTCGACGCGTACTACGACGCGCACATGGACCTCATCGCCGAGCGGCCCGCGTTCAACCTCTTCAACCGGAACTGGCCCATCTACACGCACTCGGGCCAGCTCTCCCCGGCGCGCTTCAACGCGGGCGGCATGGCCAGCGAGTCGATCATCAGCGCCGGGTGCCTGATACGGGGGCAGGTCACGCGGTCCGTGCTGTCGCCGGGGGTCGTGGTGGACCCCGGGGCGGTGGTGCAGGGGGCGGTGCTGCACGACAACGTCCGGA
>NZ_LIRL01000976.1 GCF_001419795.1 Streptomyces niveiscabiei | reverse complement strand
GGCCACGTCGACGGCACCGGCGGCGAGGTAGAGGGCGCGTACGGCGTGGCCGCGGAAGACGGTCGCGTCGCGGACGGGTACGTCGTCCTGGAAGTAGGCTCGGCCGAACTCGCCGTCGGCGAGGGTGTGTCGGCCCCGGCGTTCGATGAACAGGGCGGCCTGGTCGAGGTAGCGCTGTTCGCCGGTCGTGCGGAAGAGTTCGACGAGGGCGGTCTCGATCTCGGGGTGCCCGCAGATGCCGTCGTTCGCTCCGGCGCCGAAGGTGGTGCAGACGTGGTCGGCGGCCCGGCGGGCGATCTTCGCGAGTTCGCCCTCGCCGCGCGCCCGGGTCTGGGCGACCCCGGCCTGGATCAGGTGGCCGTAGCAGTACAGCTCATGGCCCCAGGCGAGGTCGCTGTAGCGGGGCTGCTGGCCGGGGCGGCCGTACGCGGTGTCGAGGTAGCCGTCGGGTTCCTGGGCGAGGGCGACGGCCTCGGTGAGGGCGGCGATCTCGGGGTCGCGGTCGCCGTCCCAGGCCATGGCCTCCAGGAGTTTGTAGACGTCGGAGTCGGCGAACTCGCGGCCCCTGCGGTCGTGCCGGATGCGGCCCTCGGCGGCGGCGCGGAAGTTGCCGATCCAGCCGACGCGTTCCATCCAGTACCGGCAGTGGTCGAGCGTGGCGGTCGCGTTGGTCCGCCTGCGCCCGGCCCAGAACCCGCCGGTGATCCTGACCTCGCCGAGCCCGAGGGGCCTCAGCCGGCCCCGGCCGGGTACGACCGGCGTCGCGAGGGGGCCCGCCATGTTGTCCGTCACCAGTTCAAGCCTTCCGGTCGTCGAAACCAGGGGAGAGTTCCCTGTGCCGTGCGGATGAGTGCCGTGCGGATGGGTGCCGTGCGGGAGCGGACGGCGCGCCCGCCGTACCGAGGGCGTGCCGTGTCGAGGCCGGCCCCCGGCTCAGCCCTTGAGCGCGCCCGACATGAAGCCGCGCACGTAATGCCGTTGCAGCAGCAGGAACAGCAGCAGGCACGGCACCGCGAGCACCACGACGCCCGCCTCGGTGGCGCCGTAGTCGACCGCCCCCATGCTCTGCTGGCGCAGATTGGCGACGGCGAGCGGGAGTGGCGCCTTCGCGCTGTCGGAGATGAGGATCAGCGGGGCGATGAAGTCGTTCCAGGCGGCGAGGAACGCGAAGAGTCCGACGGTGATGAGCCCCGGCCGTACGGCGGGCAGCAGGATGCGGCGCAGCGCCCCCGCCGTCCCGCACCCGTCGACCAGCGCCGATTCCTCCAGTTCACGCGGCACGGACTCGAAGGAGATCCGCATCATGAAGGTGGCGAAGGGGAGCTGGAACATCGCGAGGACCAGACTCAGCCCGATCAGCGAGTTCTGGAGGTGGAGGCGGCCGAGGAGGACGTAGAGCGGGATGAGCAGGGTCGCGTACGGCACCATGAGGATCGCCAGCGTGACCAGGAACAGCAGGTCCTTGCCGGGGAACCGGAAGCGGGCGAAGGCGTATCCGCCGAGCAGCGACACCCCGAGCGTGAGGGCGACGGTGAGGGCGGATACGACGGTGCTGTTCAGGAAGTACCGCCACAGCCCGGCGTCGTAGTCGAGGAGGGTGCGGTAGTTGCCGAGCCCGTACCCGGACTCCTGGGCGGTGCCGGGCTGGGGGCTCACCGACGCCCAGGTGTTCCACAGCAGCGGGAACAGGAAGATGACGGCGAGGCCGCCGGTGACGACGTAGTACGGGGTGCGTGTCCCTTTCACGCGTCCTCCCTTCGCAGCCCCCGGAACTGGAGGGCGTTCAGCAGGAGCAGCGCGGCCAGCACGATGATCGAGAGGGCGGCGGCCGTACCGAGGTTCAGCTTCTGGAACGCCTCGCGGTAGATCAGCTGGACGACGGTGACGGTGCTGTTGTCGGGCCCGCCCTTGGTGAGGACGAAGAACTGGTCGAAGGCGAGGAGCGATCCGGTGACGCACAGCAGCAGCGACAGGGCGAGGGAGGGGCGCAGGAGGGGCAGGGTGATCGAGCGGAAGATCTGGGAGCGGCTCGCGCCGTCCATGCGGGCGGCCTCGTACAGCTCGTGCGGGATGCGCTGGAGTCCGACGAGCAGGATGAGCATGTAGAACCCGGCGAACTTCCACACGACGAGGAACACCGTCGACCAGAGGGCGGCCGTGGGTGAGCCGAGGAAGGAGACGGGGTCGTCGACGAGGCCGAGTCTCTCCAGCATCTTGCTCAGGGGCCCGGTGGTGGGGCTGTAGAGGCCCCAGAAGAGGAGGGACGCGGAGGTCAGTCCGAGGGCGCCGGGCAGGAAGTAGACCGTGCGGAAGAACCCGGCGCCGGGGCGGGACTCCTGCACCAACAGGGCGAGGAGCAGGGCGAGTCCGAGGAGGACGACGGTGACGACGGCCGTGTAGAGGAGGGTGAAGCGGACGGCGGGCCGGAAGAGCGAGCTGTCGGTGACGTCGGTGTAGTTCTCGGGCGCGTTGCCGCCCCGGTCCCCGGCGAGCAACGGCCAGTCGCTGAGGGACATGTGAGCGACGAGGGCGAGCGGGAAAAGGAAGAAGACGGCGACGAAGAGGGCGGTGGGGGTGGCGTACCCGATGCCCTGCGCGGTGCGGGTGCGCCACCAGCGGCGGGTGCGGGGTGGGCCGGGG
>NZ_LIRL01000975.1 GCF_001419795.1 Streptomyces niveiscabiei | reverse complement strand
GCAGTTCCCCGCGCCCCTGGAGGACGTGGTGGCTGTGTGTTGTGGGGTGAGGGTTCGTTGTGGTTGATCGCGCCCGCGCGGCGGTAGCCGCAGATCAGATACAGCCCCGCGCCCCTAAAAAGATGTGGTGGCCGCGCATTGTCAGGTGCGGGCTCTACCAGCCACAGCGAATCCGCACCTGACAGCGGGCATCAGCCACCGTCTTCCAGGGGCGCGGGGAACTGCGCGATCAGCCACCCACGACCCGCACCCGCCGGACGACCCACAGTGGCACCCCCTCCCGCGATCAAGCCCGTCCGGCGTTTGAGGACGAAGGGGGAGCCGGGCCCCGGGGGCATTCAGTGGGCCGGTGACACAGGGGAACCTGCGATGCCCCCGGCAGGGAGAGGCGCGGGCCGGCTTCCGCAGGTACAGTGCGGAAATCTGACCCCCACCGTGAGGCCCCGCCCCGTGCTGACCCACACCACCTCCCGGGTCCTCGAACCGAGTGACCTGAACGCGGCTCTCGCCATCCTCGGCAAGGAGCCGGTCGCGAACGCGTTCGTGACGTCGAGGGTGCAGGTGGCGGGGCTGGACCCGTGGCGGCTGGGCGGCGAGATGTGGGGCTGGTACGAAGCCGGGATGCTGACGTCCCTGTGCTACGCGGGCGCGAACCTCGTACCGATCTGCGCCACCCCCCGAGCCGTACGGGCCTTCGCGGACCGGGCCAGAAGGGCGGGCCGGCGCTGTTCCTCGATCGTCGGACCGGCGGAGCCGACCGCGGCCCTGTGGGACCTGCTCGAACCCCACTGGGGCCCGGCACGGGAAGTACGGTCCCAGCAGCCCCTGATGGTCACGGACCGCATGCCGGCGGACATCACCCCCGACCCGTACGTCCGCCGCATCCGCAAGGACGAGATGGAAACGATCCTGCCGGCCTGCGTGGCGATGTTCACGGAGGAGGTCGGCGTCTCCCCGCTGGCGGGCGACGGCGGCCTCCTCTACCAGGCGAGGGTCGCCGAACTGGTCGGCACGGGCCGCTCCTTCGCGCGGCTCGACGACCGGGGCCGGGTCGTGTTCAAGGCGGAGATCGGCGCGGCGACGCGCGAGGCGTGCCAGATCCAGGGCGTGTGGGTGGCCCCGGAGTACCGGGGCCGGGGCCTCGCCGCCCCCGGCATGGCCGCGGTCCTGCGCTACGCCCTCGCGGACGTCGCCCCGGTGGTGAGCCTGTACGTCAACGACTACAACACGCCCGCGCGAAGGACGTACAGAAGAGTCGGCTTCCAGGAGGTCGGCGCGTTCATGAGCGTGCTGTTCTAGGACGCTCCGCACGGAACCCGCGCCCCGCATCCACCGGTGACCCCCCTGTAGGCTCCCCGCATGGACCTGGTGATCGGCCCCCTGGACCTCTCCGCCCGCGTGGACGAGGCACTGTCGGTCCAGGCGATCGCGTTCGGCCTGGCCCCCGACGAAGTGGCGGTCAGACGGCAGATCGTCCTGCGCCACATGACGAACCTGGGCGCCCGCGCCCTCGGCGTCACCACGTCCGAAGGACGCCTCGCCGGGTTCGTGTACGGCATGCCGAACGACAGGTCGCACTGGTGGTCCACGGTCGTCGAGCCGTATCTGAGGGCGCTCGGCAACGCGCACTGGCTGGACGACTCGTTCGTGATCACGGAACTGCACGTGCACCCGGCGTACCAGAACCGGGGCGCGGGCCGGGCCCTGATCACGGCGATCACGGACGACGTCCCGCAGCCCCGCTCGATCCTCTCGGCGATCGACATGGACAGCCCCGCGCGGGCCCTGTACCGCTCGCTCGGCTACCACGACCTGGCCCGCCGGGTCCTCTTCCCGAGCGCCCCGCGCCCGTACGCGGTGATGGGCGCACCCCTGCCGCTGCTGCGGCGGCCGACGGATTTCCGACCACAGAGGGCCGACGGTTAATCTCCTAGCCATCACCTTTATCCGGCAGGAGTACGAGAACCATGGCGAACGCACCGGTCCAGCGCATGTCCCAGCTGATGGCGAAAACACTGCGCGACGACCCGGCCGACGCCGAGGTCCTCAGCCACAAGCTCCTGGTCCGCGCGGGCTACGTCCGCCGTACGGCCGCCGGCATCTGGTCCTGGCTGCCGCTCGGCAAGAAGGTCCTGGCGAACGTCGAGCGGATCGTCCGCGAGGAGATGGACGCGATCGGCGCACAGGAAGTCCTGCTCCCCGCGCTGCTGCCCCGGGAACCCTACGAGGCGACGGGCCGTTGGGACGAGTACGGGGCGGAGCTGTTCCGCCTCCAGGACCGCAAGGGCGGCGACTACCTCCTCGGCCCCACCCACGAGGAGATCTTCACCCTGCTGGTGAAGGACCAGGCGTCGTCGTACAAGGACCTGCCCGTCATCCTCTACCAGATCCAGCACAAGTACCGTGACGAGGCCCGCCCCCGGGCCGGCATCCTGCGCGGGCGCGAGTTCCTGATGAAGGACTCCTACTCCTTTGACACGGAGGACGAGGGCCTGGCGAAGTCGTACGCCCTGCACCGCGAGGCGTACCAGAAGGTGTTCGCGCGTCTCGGCCTCGACTACCGCATCTGCGCGGCGACCGCCGGCGCGATGGGCGGCTCGAAGTCGGAGGAGTTCCTCGCCCCCGCCGAGGCCGGCGAGGACACCTTCGCGGACTGCCCGAACTGCGACTTCGCGGCGAACACGGAAGCGGTGAACTTCGCCCTCGTCCCGCAGGAGGCCACCGCCCCCGCGCTGGAGGAGATCCCCACCCCCGACACCCCGACGATCGAGACCCTGGCCGCCGCCCTCGGCGTCCCCGCCTCCGCGACCCTGAAGAACCTGCTGGTCAAGGTGGACGGCGAGATCGTCGCCGTCGGCGTCCCCGGCGACCGCGAGGTCGACCTCGGCAAGGTCGAGGCCCACTTCGCGCCGGCCACCGTCGAACTGGTCACCGCCGAGGACTTCACCGGCCGCCCCGACCTGGTCCGCGGCTACGTCGGCCCCCAGGGCCGGCAGGAGAAGCTCACCTACATCGCCGACCCGCGCGTCGCGCCCGGCACCGCCTGGATCACCGGCGCCAACAAGGACCAGACGCACGCGAAGAACGTCGTCGCGGGCCGTGACTTCGAGGTCGACGCGTACGTCGACGTCGTGGTCGTCCAGGAGGGCGACCCCTGCCCCGCCTGCGGCACCGGCCTCAAGCTGGACCGCGCCATCGAGATCGGCCACATCTTCCAGCTCGGCCGCAAGTACGCCGACGCCCTCAAGCTCGACGTCCTCGGCCAGCACGGCAAGCCGGTCCGCGTCACCATGGGCTCGTACGGCATCGGCGTCTCCCGCGCCGTCGCCGCGCTCGCCGAGCAGACCGCCGACGACAAGGGCCTGTGCTGGCCCGCCGAGGTCGCCCCGGCCGACGTCCACGTCGTCGCCGCCGGCAAGGCCCTCCAGACCGAACTGGCCCTGGAGGTCTCCGAGAAGCTCCGCGACGCCGGGCTGCGCGTCCTCGTCGACGACCGCGCGGGCGTCTCGCCGGGCGTCAAGTTCACCGACTCCGAGCTGATCGGGGTGCCGAAGATCCTCGTCGCCGGGCGCCGTGCCGCCGAAGGTGTCCTGGAGCTGAAGGACCGCAGGACCGGCGAGCGCGAGGAACTGACGGTGGACGAGGCGATCGCCCGCCTGGCCGGCTGAAAGAAGCGCACAGGGTTCTCTCGGACCGTTCCCCTTCGGGGTGACAGAACGTCACCGCGGAGGGGAACAGTCATGAGGGCCAGGCACGTTCGTCCAGCGGTCCGTCAGAGCCACCCGGCGAACTCCAGCAGCAGCTCCGCATCCGCCGTCCGCCCCACCCGCATGGCCCGGACCCCGGACTCCACCGCGCGGAACAGCACCCACCCCCGCAGCCTCTCCTGGTCCACCTCCAGCACCTCCGCCAGCTTCCTCACCCGCCGCCGGGCGACTGCGGCCCCCGAGGGCGACCCCACCAGGTCCTCCACCCGGTCCCGCACCAGCCGCGCCAGATCGAACGCGCACTCACCCACCACCGGATCGGGCCCCACCGCCAGCCAGGGCGACCGCTCACCGGCGAGCACCTTGCTCTGCCGGAACGTCCCGTGCAGCAACCGCACCTCGGCCCCGGACCCCACCAACTCCTCCCGCACCCCGAGCGCCGCGTCCACCAGCGACCCCACGGCGGCATCCCCGCGCCCCGCCGACCGCATCGCCTCGGCCTGCCGCCCGGTCCGCTCGGCGACGGTCTCGAAGGCGAACCCCTCGGGCGGCTCGACCCACAGCCGCCGCAGCGCCCCCGCGGCTTCGAGCGCCGCCTTCGCCTCCGGCAGGGTCCGCACCGATACGTCGGTCCGCAGC
>NZ_LIRL01000974.1 GCF_001419795.1 Streptomyces niveiscabiei | reverse complement strand
GGGTGGGGGCCGACCGCGACGGGGTGGCACGTGACGGGCCCGGGCCGGTGGACAGCGCGCGGCGGCCTTCCGCGCCTCGCGGTTCGGGTACGCGGCGGATGCCGGCGAGCCCGCTCCGGACCGGCGAACGGCGCCGGGCCCCCGGCCGCTCGCCGCGGTGGGGGCCCGCCCATGAGCCGTCTGGCACGACGCTGATGGTGTGGGGTTGATGGATTCGGTCCGGGGCTGTCTGGCGTGGGGCTGATGGATTCGGCGCAGGTGAACGGCGGCGGGTCCCCGGCCGCTTGCCGTGGTGGGGGCTCGCTCATGAGCTGCCCGGCACGACGCTGGTGGCGTGGGGCCGGTGGACTCGGCACCGGCGAATGGCGGCGGGCCGCCGGCCGCTTGCCGCGGTGGGAGCCCGTTCATGAGCCGCGCGGCACGAGGCTGATGGCGTGGGGCTGATGGACTCGGCACCGGCGAACGGCGCGGGCCCCCGGCCGCTCGCCGCGGTGGGAGCCCGCTCATGAGCCGTCCGGCACCACGCTGATGGCATGGCGCTGATGGATTCGGTCCGGAGGCGTCTGGTACGGCGCTGATGGATTCGGTCCGGAGTCGTCCGGAACCGCGCTGATGGACCCGGCCCTGAGCCGGCCGCCCTCGGCCCGTCGTGACCTCGGCGTACCCGGCGGAAGCCTCGGGGTTCCGCCGGGTGTTGGTGGTGTGCGTGGCTAGTGTTGCTCCACGCGGACTTCCGGGAGGACTTTCGCCACCGGGCTCGGGAGCCACCAGGCGTGTTTTCCGAGGAGGCGCATTGCGGCCGGGACGATGAGGCAGCGGATGATGACCGCGTCGATGAGGATCGCGACGGCGAGGCCGAAGCCGAACTGGCGGAGCATGCGGTCGGGGCTGAGCATGAAGCCGCCGAAGACGACGATCATGACGGCGCCGGCGGCGGTGACGACGGCGCCGGTGTGGGCGAGGCCCTCGCGGACGGCGCGGGCGGCGTCCCCGGTGCGGAGCCACTCCTCGCGCATGCGGGAGACGAGGAAGATCTCGTAGTCCATCGAGAGGCCGAAGACGATCGCGAAGATCATCGTCGGGATGAACGCCTCGATCGGTCCGGGCTCCGCGCCGAACCAGCCGTGCTGGAAGACGAGCGAGACCGCGCCGAGCGCGGCGCCGACGCTGAGGAGGTTGAGGACGGCCGCCTTGAGGGGGATCAGGACGGAGCGGAAGACCATCATCAGCAGCAGCACCGAGAGGCCGATGACGATCGTCACGAACAGCGGCAGCTTGCCCCCGATGGTGTCGGAGAAGTCGATGACGGCCCCGGTCGCCCCGCCCACCAGGTACTCGGCCTTGGTCCGCGCGCTCACCTGCGGCAGCACGTCGTCCCGCAGATGGTGGACGAGTGCCGTGGTCGCCTCGTCCTGCGGGGACGTCTTCGGGACGGCCAGCAGCATCGCGGCCTTCCCGTCCCCGGTCGGGATGGGCCCGTTGACCAGCGCGATCCCGGGCGTCTCGCGCAGCGTCCCGGCGGCGGCGCCGGCGGCCCGCACCGCGTCGTCCCCCTCGGTGACGATGACGAGCGGCCCGTTGAACCCGGGCCCGAACCCCTTGGCGAGGAGGTCGTAGGCGACCCGGCTGGTCGTGCCGTCGGGGTCGTTCCCGGCGTCGGCGAGCCCGAGCCGCAGGTCGGCGGCGGGCGCGGCGAGGGCGCCCAGCGCGACGACGGGCAGCAGCAGCGCGGCCCAGGGCCGCCGCTGGACGGCCTGCCCCCAGGCCCGCCACCGCGCACCCTCCTCGGCCTTGCCCTTCTCCATTCTCTTGCGGTGCCGCGCGGTGAACTGCCGGGCGAACCGCTTCCCGAAGATGGCGAGCAGCGACGGCAGCAGGGTCAGCGAGGCCAGCATGGTGAGCAGCACGGTCAGCGCGACCGCGAGAGCCATCCCGCGCAGCGACCCGAGGCCGAGCGCGACGAGCCCGAGCAGCGCGATGATGACGGTGCACCCCGCGAACAGCACGGTCCGCCCGGCCCCTTCGAGGGCACGGCGCTCGGCCTCGTCGGGCGCGACGTCCTTGACCAGTTCGGCCCGGTAGCGCGCGAAGATCAGCAGCGCGTAGTCGATCCCCACGCCCAGACCGACCAGGGACATGACATACGGCGAGTAGCTGGCGATCGTGAACTCGTGCGAGGCGAGCACGATGACGCCCAGCGTCGCGCCGACCGCGAACACGGCCGTGATGACGGGCAGGCTCGCGGCGATCACCGTGCCGAACATGAACAGCAGGATCAGCAGCGCCGCGAAGATCCCCGCGCCCTCGGCCCCGCTGCCCTGGTTCTGCCCCAGCTTGCGCGCGGCCTCGCCGCCCAGCTCGACCTGGAGGCCGTCCTTCTTCTCGATCTCCCGCGCGGTGTCGAGGATCTTCTTGCTCTGTGCGACGGGTACGTCCTCGGCGGGCCGGTCGAGCTCGACGGTGGCGTAGCCGATCGTCCCGTCGGCCGACACCGCGGACTTGTCCTCGTACGGACTGGTGACCCCGACGACGCCCGGCAGCCCGGAGACCTGCTTCAGCATCCCCGCGACCGCGCTCTCGGTGCCGGAGTTGCGGACACCGCTCTTGTCGTGCAGGACGATGCTGACGGTGTTCCAGGCGTTGCCCGCGCCGTGGTCCTCCAGGATCGCCAGCGCGTTCTGGGTCTCGGTGCCGGGCAGCGAGTAGTCGTCCCGGTAGCGGTCGCCCGCCTGCGAGGCGCCGGCCCAGACGCCGACGAGCACGACGAGCCACAGGACCAGCGCGGTCCACCGGTGCCGGTTGGCGAAGACCGCGATCCGGGAGAAGACACCGGGCTCGGGTGGGCGAGTAGACATGGTGGTCGTGATTCCCCTTGTGGAAGAGATGGGGAGACATCCACCCACAGACCGCTAGTGTCCGAGTACAGTCACGCTGGACTCACCACGGCATCGTGCCCCCGGCGCGCAGGAACACCCCCGAAGGGCCGCCCTCGGGGAGCGTCGCGGCGTCCGCGACGGTGACCGCGGCCTCCTCGGCCGTCCGTTCCGCTTCGGGCCGCATCCGGGTCCTGACCAGCCCCGGGTTCACCGAGTTGACCAGGACGCCGGTCCCCTCCGTCTCCTTGGCCAGCATCACGGTCAGCGCGTTCAGCGCCGCCTTGGACGCGGAGTACGCCGGGCACTGCGCCGCCGGCCCGTACGCGAAGGAGGCCGCGCCGCTGGACACGTTGACGACCCTTCCCCACCCGCGCCCGACCATGCCCGGCACCAGCGCCTGCGCCATCCGCCAGGCGCCCAGCAGATTGACGTCCAGGGTGTGCCGTACGGAGTCGAGGCCGATGGCCGAGGGGGTCTCGCCCCAGTCCAGCTGTACGCCCGCGTTGTTGACGAGGATGTCGACGGCGCCCGCGTGGCCGGCCGCGCGGTCCACGGACGCCTGGTCGGTGACGTCGAGGACGAGGGGGACGGCGTACGGGCCCAGCTTCTCGGCGGCCTCGGTCGCGGCGTCCTTGTCGCGGGCGGCGAGCAGGACCCGGTGGCCGCGGGAGTACAGTTCGGCGGCCACGGCGAGGCCGAGCCCGCGGTTCGCCCCGGTCACGAGGGCGGTGAAGGAAGGGGACATGTCGACTCCTGGACCGGACGCGGGCGCGGACAGGGCCGAGCATGCGGCCGGCGGCTGGAGAACCGCTCGAACCGTGTGACATGCGGCTTCGCCACCCGATCGAGCAGGAATCGAGCAAGACTCCCCCGCGGCTCCGGAGGGCGAGCCCATAATTCCCCAATGACTGGTAAAAAAAGCTCCACGACCGACCCCCACCGGGGGAGCGGTCAGGCCGTGGAGCCGGGCGGTGGGGCGCCCGCGAAGCGCCCCAGGACCATCCGCCGCAGGATTCTGCTCATCACCGGCGGGGTGCTCGGCGTCGGGGTGCTCGGCGCGGGCGCGTACGCCGCGAACTTCGCCGTCGCCTACCGGGGCCGCAAGCTCAGCAACGTCGGCGACCTCTCCTTCGGGAACAAGGTGCGCATCCCCCCTCTCCTGGAGGGGAAGGACGACGGCTCCGGGCGGCGCGTCTTCGAACTCACCGCGCAGAAGGGCAGGAGCGAGCTGCTGCCCGGCAAGGAGACCTCGACCTGGGGCATCAACGGGGCTTTCCTCGGGCCCACGTTGAGAGTGCGCAAGGGCCAGAAGATCGCGGTCTCCCTGACCAACGACCTCCCCGAGTCGACCACCCTGCACTGGCACGGCATGCACCTGCCCGCCGAGATGGACGGCGGCCCGCACCAGATGGTCCGCCCCGGCGAGACCTGGAAGCCGCAGTGGGAGATCGCCCAGCCCGCCGCGACCCTCTGGTACCACCCGCACCCGCACCAGAGCACCGCCGACCACGTGTCCCGGGGCATCGCGGGCCTGTTCATCGTCGAGGACGACGAGGCGGACAAGGCCGGCCTGCCCAACTCCTATGGCGTGGACGACATTCCGCTGATCCTCCAGGACCGCGCCTTCAGCGACGACGGCTCCATCGACCTGCGCGGCGCCTCCTTCCTCCAGAGCCTCGCCGGGGTCGGCAGCCCGGGGGTGCTCGGCGACAAGATCCTCGTCAACGGCACGTACGACCCGCACGTCGAGGTGTCCACCACCCTCGTCCGGTTCCGGCTGCTCAACGGCTCCAACGCCCGTTCCTACAACCTGGCGTTCACCGACAGCCGCGAGTTCCACCTCGTCGGCCAGGAGAACGGGCTCCTCGAACAGCCCCTGCCGCTGCGGCGGTTGCAGCTGTCGCCGGGTGAACGCGCCGAGATCGTCGTCAAGTTCAAGCCCGGCGAGAAGGTCGTGCTGCGCAGCTATCCGCCGGAGCTGGGGCTGTCGTTCCCGACCAAGCGGTTCGGAGGCGGCGAGGACACCTTCGACATGATCGAGGTGCGCGCCAAGGCCCGGCTCGCCGCATCGCGCCCGCTGCCCGGGAGGTTACGCGGGGCGCAGGCCGCGATCGAGGTGCCGGCCGACGCGAAGGTGCGGACCTTCGACTTCAACAGCACCGTGATCAACGGCAAGGGCATGGACATGAGCCGGATCGACGAGGTCTGCCCGGCCGGGAAGGTCGAGATCTGGGAGGTGAGCGGGGACGCGGAGGTCGTCCACAACTTCCACGTCCACGGCCTCACCTTCAACGTCATCGACTACGGCGGCAAGAAGCCGGACGCCTGGCTCAAGGGGCCCAAGGACACCGTGCGGGTGCCGCCGGGCGGCACGATGCGGCTCGCGGTCGCGCTGCCGCCGTACACCGATCCGAAGACGCCGTACATGTTCCACTGCCACATCCTGCGGCACGAGGACGTCGGAATGATGGGCCAGTTCACGGTCGTGAAGCCCGGTACGGAGGGCAGCGCGCCGCGCAGCGTAGAGGCGTCGCACCACTGACCGCCGGGAGAGGGAGCGCCGTAGCCGGGACGCCGGGTGCGGCGCTTCTTCGCGTCCGGACACGTACGGGCTTCGACCGACGGCCTTCGCTTGACATTCGAGTATCTTGACCCTCAAGATAAAGGAGTGCCTTGAAGGTCAAGAAGATCGGCCTTCAAGAGGAATCGACGTGCGCCAAGAGCGGAATGTTGCCCAGGTTCCAGGAGGAACACTGTGATGAACACAAGGAGCGCGGCCCTCATCGGCTGCGGTATCGCCGGACCGGTCCTGGCCCTGTTCCTGCAGAAGGCGGGGATCGAGGCGGTCATCTACGAGGGCCGCGAGGAGCCCCGCGACGAAGCGGGCGCCTTCCTCAACCTGGCCCCCAACGGCCTCGCCGTCCTCGACACCCTGGGCATCCGCAAGGACGTCGAGCAGTACGGCTCCGCCACCACCAGCACCGCCTTCCTCAACCACCACGGCAAGAAGCTCGGCGAGAACCCCGCCGAGACCCTCCTGCTCAAGCGCGGCCTCCTCAACAAGGGCCTGCGTGAGGCGGCCGTACGGCGCGGCATCCGGATCGAGTACGGCAAGTTCTTCGAGACCGTCGCCGAGACCGACGACGGCGTGCTGATCCGCTTCGCCGACGGCTCCACCGCCGAGGCGGACATCCTCATCGGCTGCGACGGCATCCACTCCAAGACCCGCTACACCGTCATGCCCGACGCCCCCCACCCCGAGTACACCGGGGTGATCGGCACCGCCGGCTACACCCGCTCCCGGGACGCCGCGCCCGCCGACGGCGTCATGCGGATGTCCTTCTGCTACAAGGGCTTCTTCGGCTACCAGACCACCCCCGGCGGCGAGGTCTACTGGTTCGAGAACTACCACGAGCCCGTCGAGCCCGGCCGCGGCGAGACCGAGCGCACCCCGCACGAGGTGTGGAAGAAGCGCCTCCTGGAGCGCCACCGCAAGGACCACCACCCGGTCTCGGCGATCATCGACTCCACGCCGGACGGCATCCTCGGCTACCCCATCTACGACATGCTGACGCTGCCCCTGTGGCACCGCGGCAAGGTCTGCCTCGTCGGCGACGCCGCGCACGCCACCTCGCCGCACGTCGGACAGGGCGCGTCGATGGCGATGGAGGACGCGATCGTGCTGGCCAAGTGCCTGCGCGATCTGCCCACCCCGCAGCGGGCGTTCGCCGCGTTCCAGGCGATCCGCCAGGACCGCGTGGAGAAGATCATCAAGGAAGGGCGCCGGACCGGCAACCAGAAGGCGGCGCCCAACGGCCTCGCCCGGGCGGTCCGCGACCTGGTCCTGCCGTTCTTCCTGAAGCTCGGCGTCAAGGCGACCATCCCCGTGTACTCCTACCGGGTCTCCTGGGAGGAGAAGGTGGCCGAGAACGCCGTGGCCGCCGCCCGCTGACGACGGACGGCGGCCTCGGGAACCGGCAGGGACCGTGCCCTGCCGGTTCCCTCTTCGGTATGGCTCGGTGAACTCAGTGAGCTTGTGGGCTCAGTGATCTGAGTGCGTGGAGATCTGCACGTAGTTGCCCTCAGGGTCGGCCACGTACGCCTGACGCTCCCCCCACGGCTGGTTCTTCGGCGCCATCAGGACCTTCGCCCCGGCGTTCTTCGCCTTCGTGAACGCGGCGTCCACGTCCGCGGTCAGCACGGCGATGTCCGACTGCTTCTGCGTCGACTTGCCGATGTGCTTCAGCGGAGTGTTCTGCTTGATCGTGTCGAACGACGTGAAAGTGATGTAGTAGGCGTCCCCCTTGGACACGGTTCCGAAGGCCGCGGTCCCCACCGCCGGGAATCGGAAGTCCACCTGGAATCCCAGGGCGTTCTTGTAGAAGTCGAGCATCTTGTCGACGTCGCTGGTGTACAGGTTCGGCTGGCCGAGACGGGCCGGGGCCGCCGCGGCGACCGCCGCGGTGCGCTGCGCCTCGGGCTCGGCGACGGCGTTGCCGACACTGTTCAGACCCACCAGCAGCAGCGCGGTCACGCCCGTGCTCGCGGCCCATCTTCGCGCGTTCGACGACGTCCTCATCAGGTCACTCCTCGTGCTATGTGATGTACAGAGCACGATTGAGTCAGACGGTGGCCGATTCCTGCTTGCGGGAGGCTCGCACACCACTCGAACGAGTGCATCGAGCCCCCTTCAACTCCCTTTCCAGCGTGGGCCTTCACGGTGGCGACGGCATTCCGCCCCGCTACCGCGTCCCGGGGGGACGCAGAGATTGGAGATCTCATGCGCGACTCCACGCAGATCCTCGTCATCGGGGGAGGCCCCGCCGGCTCGACGGCGGCCGGTCTGCTGGCCAAGGAGGGCTTCGAGGTCACCCTGCTGGAACGGGAGAAGTTCCCCCGCTACCACATCGGCGAGTCCATCCTCCCCTCGTGCCGCCCGATCCTCGAACACCTCGGCGTCTGGGACAAGGTCAACAGCCACGGCTTCCAGCCCAAGGGCGGCGCCTACTTCTTCTGGGGCCCCGAGGAGTGGGAGGTCAACTTCGGCGGCCTCGGCGCGGACGGCACCAACGCCTGGCAGGTCGTGCGCTCCGAGTTCGACGAGATCCTCCTGCGCCACGCCGCCGAACTCGGGGTGACCGTCGTCGAGGAGACCACCGTCAAGGAGGTCCACTTCGAGAACGGCCGCCCCGTCGCCGCGAGCTGGGCCGGCATCAAGGACCCGTCCCGGTCCGGGCGGATCTCCTTCGACTACGTCATCGACGCGTCCGGCCGCACCGGCCTCATCGCCGCCCGGCAGCACAAGAACCGCCAGTACCACGAGGTGTTCCAGAACGTGGCCGCCTGGACCTACTGGAAGGGCGTCAAACGCCTCGACCGG
Source organism: Streptomyces niveiscabiei (assembly GCF_001419795.1). Lineage (GTDB taxonomy): Bacteria > Actinomycetota > Actinomycetes > Streptomycetales > Streptomycetaceae > Streptomyces > Streptomyces niveiscabiei. The sequence continues at coordinate 10,853 of NZ_LIRL01000974.1, read as the reverse complement.
GGGCCCGACGGAGCCATCGCCGTGTGCTCGGCGCCCGACGGCTGGTTCTGGGTCATCCCCCTGCACGACGGCACGACCAGCGTCGGCCTCGTCACCGGCCGGGACATCTTCAACGAGAAGAAGCGCCGGATGGGCGGCATCCAGGAGGTGTACGACCAGGTCGTCACCGAGTGCCCGCAGGTCGCCGGGCTGCTGGAGGGCGCCGAGCAGGTCGCCGGGATGAAGGTCGAGCAGGACTACTCGTACACCGCCGAGAAGTTCTGCGGCCCCGGCTACCTCCTCAGCGGCGACGCCGCCTGCTTCCTCGACCCGCTGCTGTCCACCGGCGTCCACCTCGCCACGTACAGCGGCATGCTCAGCGCCGCGAGCCTCGGCAGCGTGCTGCGCGGGGAGGTCGGCGAGGACGAGGCGTGGGACTTCTACCAGACCGTCTACCGGCACGCCTACGAACGCCTCCTGGTCCTCGTCTCCGTCTTCTACGAGAGCTACCGGGGCAAGGAGCACCACTTCTACAACGCCCAGCGCCTCACCCAGAGCCAGCGCGACAGCCTCGACCTCCAGGAGGCGTTCAACCGCATCGTCACCGGCATCGCCGACATGGACGACGCGCAGGACGTCTACGCCAGCGTCCACGCCCACCTCAACGGCGCCACCAGCGGCGACCCCAACCCGCTCGCCAACCTCAACAAGGTGCACGAGCAGAAGCAGGCGCCCATGAACCCGGCCAACGCCGTCGGCGGCCTCTACCTCACCTTCGGGCCCAGGCTGGGGCTGCGCCGCGCCGAAGGGAACCAGGGCTGATGATCCCCGACGACATCACCAAGATCAGCGGGCTCGCGCACAGCTTCACCGTCTCCAAGCTGCTCCTGAGCGCCGTCGAGATCGACCTGTTCACCGTCCTCGCGGCCACCGTCGAGGGCAGCGCCGAGACCGAGGAGCTGCGGGCCGCGACCGGGCTGCACGCGCGGGCCGCCACCGACTTCTTCGACGCGCTCGTCGCCCTCGGGCTGCTGGAGAAGGAGGAGGGGCGCTACCGCAACAGCCCCCTCGCGCAGGCCTGCCTCGTGCGCGGCGACACCTACAAGGGCGGGTTCCTCGACGGGGCCAACCACGTCCTCTACCCCGCCTGGGGGCGGCTCACCGAGGCGCTGCGCACCGGGAAGCCGCAGGCCGAGGGCGACTTCGAGGCCATGCTCGACGACCCCCGGGCCCGCCGGACGTTCCTCGCCATGCAGGACGCGCTGAGCGCCCCGCTCGTGCCGCAGCTGCTCGACGCCGTCGACTTCGGGGCGTTCTCGACCCTCGTCGACGTCGGCGGGGCGCGCGGCAATCTCGCCGGGCTCATCCTCCAGGCCCAGCCCGCGCTGACCGCCCGCGTCTTCGACCGGCCCCAGAACGCCGGGCCCTGCGCCGAACACGCCAAGACCCTCGGCGTCGAGGGGCGGCTCGGCTTCACCGGCGGCGACTTCTTCGCCGACCCGCTGCCCGGCGCCGACGCCGTGATCATCGGGCACGTCCTCGCCGACTTCTCCGTCGACGAGCGCAAGACGCTCGTGCGCAAGGCGTACGACGCGGTCTCGCCCGGCGGCGCGCTGCTCGTGTACGACCCGATGCCGGGGGACGAGCCGCACCTCCCCGCGCTCGTGTCCAGCCTGCACATGCTCGTCATGACGCCCGCCGGGGCCGGCTACCACCCCGGCGACTGCGAACAGTGGATGCGGGTCGCCGGGTTCGGTGACGTCACGCGGCATCCGCTGCTCCTCGGCAACACGTTGCTCGTCGCCCGCAAGCCCGGCTGAGAGGGGGGTGTTCCATGGAGATCGGAGTGGGGCTTCCCACGACCGTGCCGGACGTCGACGGGGCTCGCCTCACGGGGTGGGCCCGGGAGGCCGAGAACCTCGGGTTCGCGAGCCTCGGTGTCCTCGACCGGCTGGTGTACGACAACTACGAGTCGCTGACGTCGTTGGCCGCGGCGGCTGCCGTGACCGAGCGGATCCGGCTCACGTCCAGCATCCTCATCGCCGCGTACCGGCCGGGGACCGCCGTGCTGGCGAAGCAGGCGGCCACCGTCCACGCGTTGTCCGGCGGACGGCTCACGCTGGGGGTCGCCGCCGGTGGGCGGGACGACGATTTCCGGGCCACCGGGGCGGCTTACGGGGACCGGGGGCGGCGGCTCGACGCGATGATCGCCGAGATGCGGGAGATCTGGGGCGGGCGCGGGCCCGTGCCCGGGATCGGGCCCGTCTTCTCCGACGCGGATCGGCCCGAGCTGATCGTGGGCGGGCATACGCCGGCCGCAATGGCGCGTGCCGCTCGGCTGGCGGACGGGTGGATCGCCGGGGGGTCCTCCGCGACCGGGTATGCGGATCTCGCGGGCCGTGCGCGGGACGCGTGGCGGGGGGCTGGTCGTACGGAGTCACCTCGACTGGTGGCTCTGGTGTACGCCTGCCTCGGGCCCGGGGCTCGGGATGTCGCCGAGAGCTATCTCCGGTCCTACTACGCGTTCATCGGGCCCAAGGCCGAGATGGCCGCGAAGGCGGTGGTCATCGGGGCGGAGGCGCTTCGGGAGACGGTTTCGGCGTATGAGGGGGCGGGCTGTGACGAGTTGCTCGTGTTTCCCTGTACGGCGGAATTGGGGCAGCTGGAGTTGTTGGCGAAGGCTGCGCTGAGCTGAGGCCGGGCGCCTAAGGGGGTGCCGGGTGGGGTTGTGGGGCGGCTGCGGGTGATTCGTGGTTGATCGCGCCCGCGCGGCGGTAGCCGCAAATTGATACAGCCCCGCGCCCCTAAGCACGGGCGGGGCGGCTTTGCAGCCGCCCCGCCCGTTGTTTGTCAGAGCGTGCGTTGAGTTGGTTTTGGTGATTCGTTGGCCTTCTGGTCTTGGCGAACCCGATCCTCCGGGTACACGAACGGGAGGATGATGCCCGCCATCGCCGTTGTCACCAGGGCCATGACCACCATCAGGGAGTACAGCTGCTGGTCCAGGATGCCCAGTTGGAGGCCCACCGTGAGGACTATCAGTTCTGTCAGGCCCCTGGTGTTGATGAGGAGGGCCAGGACTGTTGCGTGGCGGGGGCGGATGCCGTTGAGCCTTGCTCCTGTGTAGGCGCCTAGGGATTTGCCGCCGATCGCGACCAGGAGGATCAGGGCCAGTTCGCCGAAGGCTGTTGCGTTCAGGGTGGAGAGGTTGACCTTCAGGCCCGCGACCATGAAGAAGACCGGGAGCAGGAGGAGGGAGGAGACGCGTTCGATCCAGGGGAGGGCCCGGCTGCGCAGGCGGGTTGCTCCTTCTCGGGGGAGGACCATGCCGAGGAGGAAGGCGCCGAAGATCAGGTGCAGGCCCATCCAGTCGGTGGCCTCGGCGGAGAGGAGGACGCCGGCCGCCACGGCCAGGAGGACCGCCGCGTCGATGGGCCAGCTGGTGTGGCCCTTGTCCTTGCGGGCCAGTTTCGCCAGCAGGGGGCGGACTATCCAGAGCATCGCCGCCGCGTAGGGAATCACCAGCGCCAGGTGCCAGGGCGTGCCGGCGGCTCCGGCCAGGGCGGCGACCGCGGCCAGGAGGGACCAGGCCAGGACGTCGTCCACGGCGGCGGAGGCGAGGGCCAGGCCGCCGATGGGGGTGGAGATGAGGCCCTTGTCCGTGAGGATGCGGGCGAGGACCGGGAAGGCCGTCACCGACATGGCCGTACCGAGGAAGAGGACGAAGGCGAGCTTGTCGTCCGTGGGGTGGTCGGCGGCGAGGTGGAGGGCCAGGAGGGCGCCCAGGGAGAAGGGGAGGACGATCGCGCTGAGGGAGACGCTCGCCGCGATGCGGCCCTGGCCCCGCAGGAGGTCGCGGTTGAACTCCAGGCCGACCAGGAACATGAAGACGCAGACGCCGATGTTCGCGAGGTCGGTGAGGGAGGGGCGGACGGCCGCGGGGAAGAGGGCGGACGTGATGGCGCCGTCGAAGAGGGTGGGGCCGAGGAGGATGCCGCCGATGATCTCGCCGATCACGGGCGGCTGGTGGAGGCGTTTCGCCAGGGCGCCCAGGAGGCGGGCGACGGTGACGACGACCGCCAGGGCCAGCAGCAGTCTGCCGAGGGTGCTCAGTTCCATCGCCGGTCCCCTCGGCCGGGGTTCTCGGTACGCATGAGCGGCTCTCCTTGACGTTTCGGGGCCAGTGCAGGCCGCGAAGGTAAGGGGAGCCGCTCAAGGTCCTGTCGAAGGTGTCACACGTCGTCGCTCTTCGGCCGGGGGCCCGGCAGGGAGGGGTCGGGGAGGGACGGGTGGTCGCCGTCGCGGTGCGCCCTGCGGGCCTCCTCGACGAACTCCCGGCTGAACATGGAGCTGAGGTTGGCCATGCCGCCCCGGGAGATCCGCACCTCGCTGTGCTGGAGGCGGCCGATCAGCCGGATGCGCCGGCCGCCGCTGCCCGGCGCGTGCCGCTGGGCGTCCTTGACCTTGGAGTTGTCGGGGAGTTCGAGCTCGCGCTCGTCGACCGTCGAGCCGTCCGGGACGAGGAGCTTGACCGTGGAGCGCTCGGCCTGGAGGTGGACGGTGATCTCGCCCTCCGGGATGTGGTGGGAGCGCAGGTCGAGGTGGAGGGAGGAGCGGCGGGCGCGGACCTCGATCCGGCGGGCCTCCGTCCAGTGCCCCAGCTTCTTCTCCGAGGTGTAGTACACCTCCACCAGAACGGTGTCCTCGGTGTTGTTACTGTCCTTGTTCATGTCGTGCGGGGTGCTCATCGCAGTGTTCCTCCTTGGAACCCGGGCAACATTCCCGATGTCGTTCAGCCTGTGCGCGCGGCTTGATTTTCCTTGCCGGTCAACTATCTTGACTGTCAAGGCGTACTTCTATCTTGAAGGTCGAGATACTTGAATGTCAAGTGAAGCTGTGACCGGCCTGGACAAAGAGGCGCTGTCCTGGGAACTCGCGGGCGAGGTCCGGGCCCTCCAGAGCGCCGTGGAGGCCGTCGACGCCGCCGCCGCCGCGCGGCTCGGCATCAACCAGACCGACCTGCGCTGTCTGGACGTACTCCTGCAACGCGAGAGCGCCGCACCCGGGGAACTGGGTGCGGCGCTCGGACTCACCACCGGCAGTGTCACGGCCATGCTGGACCGGCTCGACAAGCTCGGATACCTCACGCGCGAACCGGACCCGGGGGACCGGCGGCGGTCGGTCGTCCGGGCCAGCGAGCGGACCCGGAAGGCCGCCGAGGAGATCTACCGGCCGCTCGCGGAGGAGGCGCACGCCGGGCTCCAGCGGTACTCGGCCGAGGAACTGGGGCTGCTGCTGGACTTCGTGCGCGGCAGCCGCGAGGTCCAGGAGAAGCACGTCTCCCGGATCCGCGGCTGAGGGATCACTCCTTCCTGGCCACGACCAGCGTCACGTCGTGGCCCAGTGCCGTGTGGCCGACGGACGCGAAGCCCGCCGCCCGCATCCAGCCCGCGCACTGCTCCAGGTCGTAGCCCGTGCCGTGCGGGGTCATCAGCTGGAGGTTGAGGCTGCGGACCAGGTTGCGCAGATAGCTGTCCGCGCCGGCCACGATCACCGGGTCCCAGACGAGGAACGCCCCGCCCGGCCGGACCGCCTCGAACGCCGTCCGCACCAGCCGCTGCCGCTGCTCGTCGTTCCAGTCGATCAGCGAGTGGCCGATCATCACCACGTCGGCCTCCGGGAGCGGCCCCGCGAAGAAGTCGCCGCCGTGGAAGCCGACCCGCCCGGTCATCCCGATCGCCGCCATGTGCGCGGTGAAGTCGGGCTCCATCTGCGGCAGGTCGAAGACCCGGGCGTCCAGGTGCGGATGCGCCCGGACGAGCCCGGCCAGCACGTTCCCCCGGCAGCCGCCCAGCTCCAGCACCGACCGGTGCGGCGCCCAGTCGAAGCGGGACGCCAGCGCCGGGATCAGCGGGCGGCTCGCGTCCTCCGCCATGCCGACGAGGCCGCCCTTCTTCTCCTCGCTGTCGTACAGCTCCCCGAACATGTCCTCGCCGGTGAACGTCGCCGCCTGCGGGGCACCCGTGCGCAGGGACTCCGCGAGGCGGCCCCACGCCGCGTACATCACCTGGTCGGCCGCCCGCAGGAAGCCGCCGAGATAGCCGTCGCCGCCCGGCACCAGGCAGTCCCTGGCCATCGGCGTGTTGCGGTACGTGCCGTTCCCGTCCCGCTCCAGGAAGCCCAGTTCGGCCAGGGCCGCCAGGAAGTGGGCGGTGCCCCGCGCGTGCAGGCCGAGCCGCCCGCGCAGCTCGTCCGCCGTACCCGGCTCCTTCGCCAGCGCCTCGAACAGGCCCACCTCCATGCCCGTCAGCACCAGCTTCGCCGACTGGAACGCCATAGCCTGGCCGAGGACGGCACCCGCTGTGCTGTCAGTCATCGCGGGTGCCCCCTCAGACCGACGCCGGCGTGTGGCCGGCCGAGCGGGCGATCACGTCCGACAGCACCGCCAGCGGGTCGCCGGCCGCGGCCTGCGAGCGCCACGACACGAACGCGTCCGGGCGCACCAGCACCGCGCCCTGGGGGCCGACGCCGTAGACGTCCGTCCACGCGCGGTCCTCCGCCGGCTTCAGGGCCTCCGCCTCGCCGATCGCGTGCGTGCGCAGCGGGACGCCGAGCTTCTCCGCGACCTTCGTCGCCGCCTGCGCCCACGCCGTGCCCTCCGGGCCGTGCAGCAGGACGTACGCGTCCCAGAACAGGTCGATCGTGGAGATCTTCTCGTCGCCCTTGCGCAGCCACAGGTGCGGGGCCCGCGTGCCGGGCTCGCCCGCCAGCTCCAGGTCGGGGGAGAGGACCTTCGCGCCGGGCGCGGCGATCACCGACGAGGAGCGGTAGCGGTAGCCCAGGGTGATGATCACGTCGTCCACGAAGTCCGCGCGGTCCTGCTGCGTGGCGTACCCGTGGCGGATGCGGTTGCGGACCAGGGCCTGTTCCGACATCGCCGTGCCCAGCGGGCGGCGCTCCGCGTCGTACGTGTCCAGCAGGGCGTCCGAGCCCCAGCCCTGGAGGGTCGCGGCGAGCTTCCACGACAGGTTGTGGGCGTCGTGGATGCCCGTGTTCGCGCCGAAGCCGCCCGCCGGGGGGTGGACGTGCGCGGCGTCGCCCGCGAGGAAGACGCGGCCCTTGCGGAACGTCTCCGAGACGAGCTGCGCGCCCCGCCACGGGACCTTCGCGACGACCTCGACGTCGATGTTCTTGCCCGCCGCCTTGCGGACGATGTCCGTGCAGCGGGCGTCGTCGAAGTCCTCCGGCTTCTCGCCCTTGTCCGGGTAGTACAAGGGGGTCGCCAGCCACGGGTCGCAGCCGTGCAGCCGGGACAGGCCCATCAGGGTGCCGCCCGCGCTCGCGTAGCAGAGGATGAACTTGCGGTCCTTCAGGAGGACTTCGAGCTCGGGGGCGCGGAAGTAGATGCTCAGGGCGTCGAAGACCGTGCCCCGGCCGGAGCGGGGGATGCCCAGGGCCTCCCGGGTGCGGCTGCCCGCGCCGTCCGCGCCGACCATGTAGTCGGCACGGATCGTGAACCGCTTGCCGCCGGACTCCTCGGCGATCGCGGTGACGCCCTCCTCGTCCTGTTCGAACGAGATCAGGCGGGTGCCGAAGCGGACGTCCGCGCCGGCCTCCATCGCCTTCTCCGCGAGCACCTTCTCGTAGCGGTCCTGGCCGCAGCCCATCACCCGCTCCGGGCTCACCGTCGGGCCGTCCAGGGACGGGGCCTCCAGCAGGAGCGCGTCGTCGATCTCGGCGAAGGTGTGGACCTTGATGATGCCGCCCTCGAAATAGGCGTGCGAGTCGCCCATCTCCAGGGCCCTGATCTCCGGGCCCAGACCTGCCGCCCGGAACAATTCCATGGTGCGGGCCTGTAGGCCCGGGGCGCGCGGGAGGGTGGAGGTGGTGTCCCGCTTCTCCAGCAGCATCGTGCGCACACCGCGCCGGCCGCTGAACAGCGCGGTCGAGAGCCCCACCGGGCCCCCGCCGATGATCAGCACCGGGATCCTCACGTCGTACATGCGTGTCCCCTCTGGACGAGTCGGACGGTTTCGGACGGACGCGGAATGAATAGCCGCGGAGGCTCAAGGGGTGGTGGAGAGGGGCGGGGCCGCTCCGGTGGGCGGTCGCGTGCACCGGTCGGGTTCGAGGGGCTCTCGACCTGGGGGTGCGACGGTCCCCTGGCCGCGTGGCGAAACGGTCGCCGCGGCTGCTGGAAGGAGCGCATGAGCATGACGCACACCACTCCGGACGTCAGTACTCCTGCCGGGATCATCCGGCTGGGGAACATGTTCTGTGACGCCAAGGCGTTGCTCACCGCTGTCGAGCTGCGGTTGTTCACGGTGCTGCATGAGAAGGGGGAGGCCAGTGAGGAGGAGATCAGGGGGGCGCTGGAGCTGCACGGGCGGGGGCTCGGGGACTTCCTGAGCCTGCTCACCGCGCTGGGGCTGCTGGAGCGCAGTGGGGGGACGTACCGGAACTCCCAGGGGGCCGACACGTATCTCGTGCAGGGGGAGAAGACGTACGTCGGGGGGTTCCTGGAGCGGTCGAACCGGAATCTCTACCCGGCGTGGGGGCGGCTCGCCGAGGGGCTGCGGACCGGGCAGCAGCAGTCCGGCAGCGACTTCGACGCCGTCACCAGGAACCCGCACATCCTGCGGCAGTTCGTCGGGATGATGGACGCGCTCACCCACGTCGTCGGGCCCGAGCTGGCGCAGAAGTACGACTGGTCGGCGCACGCCTCCGTGCTCGACGTCGGCGGCGCGCGGGGCAACCTGTGCTCCATCATCACCAAGCACCACCCCCACCTCACCGGACACGTCTTCGACCTGCCCGCCATGGAACCGCTCTTCGACGAGCGGGTCGCCCAGGACGGGCTCACCGAACGGGTCACCTTCCACGGCGGAAGCTTCTTCACCGACCCGCTGCCCACCGCCGACGTCGTCGTCCTCGGCCACGTCCTGCACGACTGGGACAAGTCCCAGCGCGCCGCCCTCATCGCGAAGGCGTACGACGCCGTCAACCCCGGCGGGACGCTGCTGATCTACGACCGGATGCTGGAGGACGAGTCCACGCACATCGAGAACCTCGTCATCAGCCTCGACATGCTCCTCGTCACCGACGGCGGTGAGGAGTACCCGATCTCCGAGGCCGTCGCCGTCGCCCGCGAGGTCGGCTTCGCCGACGTCGAGGTCTCCCCGCTCAGCGAGTACGACACGCTCGTCGTGTGCCGCAAGAAGTCCTGAACCCCCCGCCCGCAGAGAGGAGTTCGTCCATGAGCACGGCGCCTACCGAGGTACAGGTGCTGGTCGTCGGGGGCGCGGTCACCGGCCTGTCGACCGCCGCCTTCCTCGCCCGGCACGGGGTCAGCACCCTTGTCGTCGAACGGCACCCCGACACCCTGAGCCACCCCCGCTCGCGGGGCATCAACCCGCGCACCGTCGAGGTCTACCGGCAGGCGGGCCTGGAGTCCCGGATCTGGGACGAGGCCAGCCTCGCCACGGACTTCAGCAAGCTCCAGATGATCCGGGCGCGGACGCTGGCCGCCGAGGAGCACTTCGCGGGGCCGACCGACAGCCCCGACCCGTCCGGTGAGGTCAGCCCCTGCGAGTGGGCGCCGATCGACCAGGACCGGCTGGAGCACGTGCTGCGCGCGCACGCCGTCGAACTCGGCGCGCAGCTCGCCTTCGCCACCGAGCTGGTCTCCTTCGAGCAGGACGACTCCGGGGTCACCGCCGTGCTGCGGGACCGGGAGAGCGGGAGTGAACGGACCGTCCGCGCGCAGTACTTGATCGCCGCGGACGGGGGGCGCAGTCCCGTCCGCACCGAGCTGGGCATCCAGCTCGACGGGCCCGGGGAGTTCGCCACCACCGTGTCCGTGCTGTTCGAGGCGGATCTCAGCGAGGCCGCCCGGGGGCGGCCCGTCGGGGTCTGCTACCTCGACGAGCCGGCGCCGTCCACGATCCTCTTCGCGCACGACGGGGACAAGCGGTGGATCTTCGCGACGCCGATGCCCGCGGACACCACGCTGGAGACGGTCACCGAGGAGCAGGCCATCGGGCTCGTCCGGGCCGCGATCGGGGTGGACGAACTCGCCGTGCGGATCGTTCCCCAGCTGCCCGCCGGGGGCGCGAAGTGGCTCAGCTTCGTCATCGGGGCGCAGGTCGCTCGCGAGTACCGGCGGGGGCGGGTGTTCCTCGTCGGGGACGCCGCCCATCTCGTGCCGCCCACCGGGGGGTTCGGGGCCAGCCTCGCCATCCAGGACGCGCACAACCTCGCGTGGAAGCTGGTCGCCGTGCTCGACGGGAGCGCGGGGGACGGGCTGCTCGACACGTACCAGGCCGAGCGGCAGCCCGTCGCCTGGATGACGCTTCAGCAGACCATGGCGATGATGCAGGACCGTACGGGCGCCGAAGGGGGTGAGGACGGGGGGCTCAGTCCCGCGGACAGCTACAGCACGACGGTGTTCGGGTACCGGTACTCCGAGGGGCCGCCGGTGCTGCCTCGTCTGCTTTCCGGCGAGCCGGGTACACGGGCGCCGCACGTTCCTCTGGAGAGGGACGGGGCTTCCCTCTCCTCCCTCGACCTCTACGGCTCCGGGCCGACGCTCGTCACCGGGGCGGGGGGCGGGGCCTGGGAGGCGGCGGCCTCTGCGGTGGCGGAGTCCCTGGGGGTCTCCCTGACGGTCCACCGCATCGGTGCGGCCGGCCTGACCGACCCCTCCGGTACGTTCCCGTCCCGGTACGGCATCGGCTCCGACGGGGCCGTTCTCGTCCGCAGCGACGGGTTCGTCTCCTGGCGGGCGGCTACCGCCGGGGAGAAGCCGGAGGAGGTTCTCACGGAGGCGGTCCTGCAACTCCTGGGCCGGGCCTGACCCTTCACGCGGAACGCCGGAC
>NZ_LIRL01000973.1 GCF_001419795.1 Streptomyces niveiscabiei | reverse complement strand
GTCTTCCAGTGGGGCTGGGGTTCGTCCGCGCTGGGGGCGGGGCCCGCGGGGCCGGTGGAGTCGTTCCTGCCACCGATGATGCTGGCCGTCCTGTTCGGTCTCTCGATGGATTACGAGGTGTTCCTGGTCAGCCGGATCCACGAGGAGTGGCTGCACACCGGCGACAACAACTTCGCGGTGCGGCGCGGGCAGGCGGCCACGGGGCAGATCATCACGGCCGTCGCGATCATCATGATCTGTGTGTTCACGGCCTTCGTGTTCGCCGGGATGCGGATCATCGCCGAGTTCGGGCTCGGGGTGGCGGCGGCCATCCTGCTGGACGCGCTGGTGGTGCGGACGATCCTCGTGCCGGCGGCCATGCAGCTGTGCGGGAAGTGGAACTGGTACCTGCCCGCGTGGCTCGACCGGATCCTGCCGCACGTCTCCGTCGAGGGGCCGGCCGACGGCCCGGTCAGCGGCGGGCAGGTCCGTGGCCCGGCCGATGACCAGGGCCCGGTGCTGACGGTCCTGACCGACAAGAAGCGCGGCTCCTGACGCCGATGCCCTCCCCGCTGCGTCTCCGGTTGCGGGCCTGCGCCGCAGGTCTGTGCATCGCGGGCGCGGCGGGTTCGGTCGTGCTCGGGCAGACGACGGGGTGGGCCGAGGACACCCTCCTGTCCACCTCGGGGTTCGTGGCGGCGCTGGCCCCGGTGCCCGCCGACCCGGCGGCCGGGAAGCTGATCGGGGAGCAGGCGGAGCGGCAGCTGTTCGACGCGGTCGGCCTGTCCCTGCCGTTCGGCGAGGCGCAGGTCCGCGGCATGGTGGCCGACGCGGCCCCGGCGTTCGTGGAGAGCCCCGCCTTCCGCTGGGCGTGGACGTCGGCGCTGCGTACGAGCCACGCGCGGCTGGTCGAGGTCCTGCGGGACGACTCGCTGCTCGGCCTGTCGCCCCACGGTCTCGACATCACCGTCCATGTCGCGGTGGAGCGGGCGGGGCTGCCCCGGCTGCTGACGTCGGTGCTGCCTCCCGAGCTGGACCTGTCGTTCACGCTGATCCGCAAGCCCGCGCTGCACCGGGCCGCCCAGGTTGTGGGGGTGACCGACACGGTGTCCGGCGTGCTGGTCCCCGCCGCCGTCGTCTCGGGGCTCGCGGGCTTGCTCCTCGCCCGGCGCCGGGTCCGGGCGCTGGCCGTCGCCCTCGCGGCGGTCACGTTCGCGGCCGGCGCGGCGCGGCTGGTGATCGCCGTCGCGCAGTGGGCGGGGCCGGCGCGCCCGGCCGTCGCGGACGAGGCCGTCCGCCGGCTCGTGGAACCGCTGGCGGACGGCCTCGTCATGGCGATGGCGGTCACCGGGCTCGCGTTCGCCGGACTCGCGGCGGTCTGCGTCGCCCTCTCCCACCGGTCCAGGGACCGTTCGGGGATGTGACACGGGCTCCTAGCTGGTGAGCGTGTCGATGTGGTTCGTGGTGTGCGCCGCCGTACGGAACGCGGGCGAGTCGATCAGCTCGTCGAGGAAGCCGGCGGTGGTGTGCAGGCCGTCGCCGCGTACGACGGTCTCGCCGAGCGCCCGGCGCATGCGGGCGATCGCGGTGTCCCGGTCGGGGGCCCAGGCGATGATCTTCGCGATCATCGAGTCGTACTCCGGCGCGATCTTGCAGCCGGGGTGGACGTGGGTGTCGACGCGGACGAACGGGCCTGCGGGAAGGCTCAGTTCGGTGATGGTGCCGGGCGCGGGGGCGAAGTTGCGGCGCGGGTCCTCGGCGTTGATACGGCACTCGATCGCCGCGCCGTTCAGGACGACGTCCCGCTGGCGCAGGCGCAGGGGTTCGCCCGCCGCGATCCGGATCTGCTCGGCGACCAGATCGATGCCGGTGACCATCTCCGTCACCGGATGCTCCACCTGGATACGGCAGTTGACCTCCATGAAGTAGAAGTCCTCGGTGCCTTCGACCAGGAACTCGAAGGTTCCCGCCCCCTCGTACCCGGCGGCCCGCGCGCCCGTGACCGCGGCCTCGCGGATGCGGGCGACGAAGTCCGCCGGGAGCGCCGGGGCCGGCGACTCCTCGATGAGCTTCTGGTGCCGGCGCTGCATCGAGCAGTCCCGCTCCCCGAGGTGGACGACGTTCCCGTGCCGGTCGGCGAGGATCTGCACCTCGACGTGCCGGGCGCTGCGCAGGTAGCGCTCCGCGTAGACCCGGGCGTCGCCGAACAGGGTGGCGGCGGTGGCCTGCGTCGTACGGAACACCTCCGCCAGGTCGCCCGCGTCCCATGCCACGCCCATGCCGCGTCCGCCGCCGCCCGCCGCCGCCTTGATCAGCAGCGGGTAGCCGATGCGGGCCGCGAGGTCGCGGGCGGCGGCGAGGTCGAGGGGTTCGGTGGCGCCCGGCAGCAGCGGGAGCCCACTGCGGGACATGAGCCTGCGGGCGCTCACCTTGCTGCCCAGCTCGGCCATCACCTCCGGCGGCGGGCCGATCAGGACGACCCCGGCCGACCGGCACGCCTCCGCGAAGTCGGCGTCCTCGGAGAGGAAGCCGTAACCGGGGTGAACCGCCTGCGCGCCGGTATTGAGCGCGGCCTGAAGGATCACGGCGGCGTTCAGATAACTCTGTTTCGCCGGAGGCGGCCCGATACAGACCGTCTCATCCGCGAGCCGCGCCGGCAGACTGTCCGCGTCGCGCGTGGAGTGCGCGAGCACGCTGCGGATCCCCAGCTCCTTGCAGGCCCGGATCTCCCGCAGCGCGATCTCGCCCCGGTTGGCGACAAGAATCGTGTCGAACATCCTCAGCCCACCGGCCCCAGCGCGAACAGGGCCTGCCCATACTCGACGGACTCCCCATCCCCGGCAAGCACCTCCACGACCACCGCGTCCCGGTCCGCCTCGACCGGGATCATCAGCTTCATCACCTCGACAATCGCCACCTGCTGCCCCGCCTTCACCCGATCCCCGACCTCCACAAAGGGCTCCGCCCCGGGTTCGGCCCGCCACGTACTCCGCCGATTACTCCCCTCGCCGGGCGCATGCCCCTCGCCGCCCCGCGCACGCGCACGTGCCGGGTCGACCGGCCTTACGCGGGGAGCGCACAGGTGCCATGCGGCTCCGACGGCGGTACCGCCTGCCGCCTGCCGCCTGCCGCCTGCCGGGTGCCGTGTGCCGTCCCGAGCCGTTCCGTCGCTCCGTGCTCACCCGCTGCTCCGCCTGCTCGGCGCCGGCTTCTCGCCCGCTCGGCTGTCGTCCGGGCGGCCGTCGGGCCTACACCCCCTCCGCGTGTTCCGGGTGGTGGAGGTCGAAGGCCGGGGACTCGGAGCGGATGCGGGGGAGGGTGGTGAAGTTGTGGCGTGGGGGTGGGCAGGAGGTGGCCCATTCCAGGGAGCGGCCGTAGCCCCAGGGGTCGTCGACATCTACGCGCTTGCCGTATTTCGCCGTGTGCCAGACGTTGTAGAGGAAGGGGAGCGTGGACAGGCCCAGCAGGAACGCGCCGATTGTCGAGATCGTGTTGAGGGCCGTGAAGCCGTCCGCCGCGAGGTAGTCGGGGTAGCGGCGGGGCATGCCTTCCGCGCCTAGCCAGTGCTGGACCAGGAATGTTGTGTGGAAGCCGGTGAAGAGGGTCCAGAACTGGATCTTGCCGAGGCGTTCGTCGAGGAGCTTGCCGGTGAACTTGGGCCACCAGAAGAAGAAGCCGCCGAAGATGGCGAAGACGACGGTGCCGAAGACGACGTAGTGGAAGTGGGCGACGACGAAGTACGTGTCGGTGACGTGGAAGTCGAGGGGAGGAGACGCGAGGATGACGCCGGTCAGGCCGCCGAAGAGGAACGTGACGAGGAACCCCGTCGCCCAGAGCATGGGTGTCTCGAAGGAGAGGGAGCCCTTCAGCATCGTCCCCGTCCAGTTGAAGAACTTGACGCCGGTCGGCACGGCGATGAGGAAGCTCATGAAGGAGAAGAAGGGGAGGAGGACGGCGCCGGTGGCGAACATGTGGTGGGCCCAGACGACGACGGAGAGCCCGGTGATGGCCATGGTCGCGCCGACCAGCGTGAGGTAGCCGAAGATCGGCTTGCGGGAGAAGACGGGGATGATCTCCGAGACGATCCCGAAGAACGGCAGCGCGATGATGTACACCTCGGGATGCCCGAAGAACCAGAAGAGGTGCTGCCACAGCAGCGCACCTCCGTTGGCGGCCTCGAAGACCTGGCTGCCGAACCGCCGGTCCGCCTCCAGGACGAGCAGCGCGGCGGCGAGGACGGGGAACGCGAGCAGGATGAGGATCGACGTGAACAGCGTGTTCCACGTGAAGATCGGCATCCGGAACATCGTCATCCCCGGCGCCCGCATCCCGATGATCGTCGTGATGAAATTGACCGCCCCGAGGATCGTCCCGAACCCGGCGAGCGCGAGCCCCATGATCCACAGGTCGGGCCCGACGCCGGGGGAGTGGACGGAGCTGTTGAGGGGCGCGTAGGCGAACCACCCGAACGCGGCGGGCCCGTCGGGGACGAGCAGCGAGCCCATGACGATGAGCCCGCCGAACAGGAACAGCCAGTACGACAGCATGTTGAGCCGGGGGAAGGCGACGTCCGGCGCCCCGATCTGGAGCGGCATCAGCTCGTTGGCGAACCCGGCGAAGCTGGGCGTCGCGAAGAGCAGCAGCATGACCGTGCCGTGCAGGGTGAAGAGCTGGTTGAACTGGTGGTTGTCGACGATCTGGAGCCCGGGACGGGCGAGTTCGGCCCGCATCAGCAGGGCCATCACCCCGCCCGCGAGGAAGAACGCGAACGACGTGATCAGGTACAGGTGGCCGATCTTCTTGTGGTCCGTGGTGGTCAGCCAGTCGACGACCACCCGCCCGCCCCGCACCGGCCGTACGGCCGCCGCCAC
>NZ_LIRL01000972.1 GCF_001419795.1 Streptomyces niveiscabiei | reverse complement strand
CACCTCACCACCGCCCACACCGCCGCCGCCCTCACCCTCGCTCACCTGGGCCTCACCACCGCCCGCGCCGCCACGTACCTGGTCCTCGACCGCTCCGCGTCGATGCGGGCGTTCTACAAGGACGGCTCCGTGCAGGCCCTCGCCGATCAGACGCTCGCGCTGGCCGCGCACCTCTCGCCGGCGGACCCGACCGTGCACGTCGTGTTCTTCTCGACGGAGGTCGACGGGACGACGGACCTCGCGCTGACGGACGAGGACGCGAGCACGAAGGTGGACGACGTGCACGCGGGCCTGGGCCGCATGGGCCGTACGACGTACCACGCGGCGGTCGAGGCGGTCACGAAGCACCTGGACGCGTCGGCGGACCCGGACGCCCCGGCGCTGGTGGTGTTCCAGACGGACGGCGCCCCGGACGCGAAGACCCCGGCGACGCAGTCCCTGACGGAGGCGGCGAAGACCCACCCGCGCCTCTTCTTCTCGTTCGTCGCGTTCGGCGAGCACGAGAACAAGGCGTTCGACTACCTCCGCAAGCTGAAGACGGACAACACGTCCTTCTTCCACGCGGGTCCTACCCCCAAGGGACTCACGGACGACGAGCTGTACGAGGGCGTCCTGAAGAACTGGCGCCCGTAATACCCGTAGCCCCGTCATACCCGCCATACCCGTAATACCCCGGTATGCCGTCCGCGCTCCCCCAGAAAAAAGGGGCGCGGGCGGCATACACACGTCAGCTACGATTTCAAGAACCCAAAGAACCAAAACCGACCTGGGAGCAGCCCCCGATGGCTCGACACCTCATCACCAGCGCCCTTCCGTACATCAACGGAATCAAGCACCTGGGCAACATGGTGGGGTCCATGCTCCCGGCGGACGTCTACTCCCGCTACCTGCGCCAGCGCGGCCACGACGTCCTCTACATCTGCGCGACGGACGAGCACGGCACCCCCGCCGAACTCGCCGCGAAGGAGCAGGGCCTCCCGGTCGCCGAGTTCTGCGCCCAGGCGCACGACGCGCAGAAGGCCGTGTACGACGGCTTCGCGCTCGCCTTCGACTACTTCGGCCGCAGTTCCAGCGAGCAGAACGTCGAGATCACCCAGCACTTCGCGCGGAAGCTGAACGAGAACGGCTTCATCGAGGAGCGCGCGATCCGCCAGGTCTACTCCCCGGCGGACGGCCGCTTCCTCCCGGACCGGTACGTCGAGGGCACCTGCCCGCACTGCGGGTACGACAAGGCGCGCGGCGACCAGTGCGAGAACTGCACGCGCGTCCTGGACCCGACGGACCTGATCGACCCGCGCAGCGCGATCTCCGGCTCGACGGACCTCGAAGTCCGGGAGACCAAGCACCTGTTCCTCCTCCAGTCGAAGCTCCAGCGCGAGGTCGAGGAGTGGGTCGCGGCGCACGAGGAGGAGTGGCCGCACCTCTCCTCGTCGATCGCGCGCAAGTGGCTCACCGAGGGCCTGCACGACCGCGCGATCACCCGCGACCTCGACTGGGGCGTACCCGTCCCGGCGGACACCTGGCCCGAACTCGCCGCCGAGGGCAAGGTGTTCTACGTCTGGTTCGACGCGCCGATCGAGTACATCGCGGCGACGAAGGAGTGGTCGGACCAGGACCCGGCGAACCGCGACTGGAAGTCGTGGTGGTACGAGTCCCAAGACACCGTCCGCTACACGGAGTTCATGGCGAAGGACAACGTCCCCTTCCACACGGTGATGTTCCCGGCGACCGAACTCGGCGTCCGTGAACCGTGGAAGATGGTCGACTACGTCAAGTCCTTCAACTGGCTGACGTATTACGGCGGGAAGTTCTCGACGTCCCAGAAGCGCGGGGTCTTCACCGACCAGGCGCTCAGCATCCTCCCCGCCGACTACTGGCGGTACTTCCTCATCGCCAACGCGCCCGAGTCGGACGACTCCTCGTTCACCTGGGAGCACTTCACGGCGACCGTGAACAAGGACCTCGCCGACACGCTCGGCAACTTCGTCAACCGCGTCCTGTCCTTCTCGAAGAAGCGGTTCGGCGACGAGGTCCCGGCGGGCGGCGCGGCGGGCGAGCCCGAGGCGCGGCTCGGCGAGGAGATCGCGCGGCTGCTCGCGGAGTACGAGGAGCACATGGACGCGCTCCAGTTCCGCAAGGCCGCGTCCGCGCTGCGTGCCCTGTG
The DNA here is from genome assembly GCF_001419795.1 of Streptomyces niveiscabiei. Lineage (GTDB taxonomy): Bacteria > Actinomycetota > Actinomycetes > Streptomycetales > Streptomycetaceae > Streptomyces > Streptomyces niveiscabiei. Next base: position 2,098 of record NZ_LIRL01000972.1, on the reverse strand, counting down.
GTCGGCCGGCAACTCCTACCTGGAGGAGAAGGCGCCCTGGCTGGAGATCAAGACCAGCCCCGAGGGCGCGGCCCTGACCCTGCGTACGGCGATGAACCTCATCCACCTGTACTCGGTGGTCTCGGAGCCCTTCATCCCGGCGACGTCGAAGACGATGCGCGAGTCCTTCGCGCTCGCCGACGACACGGCGGCCTGGGTCACCCCGGACGCGGCGAAGGCCCTCACCGCCGTCCCGGCCGGCACCCCCTTCACCGTCCCGCCGGTCCTGTTCGCGAAGCTGACGGACGAGGACCTGGAGACGTACAAGGAGCGGTTCGGCGGGCAGCCGGCGTAGTACTGGCGGGCAGCTCCGGCGTAGCACTCCGGAGCTGCCCGGAGTACTGCTGCGGAGCTACGTACGAGAGGTGGCCGGTCGGCCCCGGGAGAACACCCGGGCCGGCCGGCCACCTTCGTTGCGCGGCTCCCGTGTCCCTCCACCCGGTGGCCGCGCGACCGGCCGGGGTCAGCGTCTCCAGGGGCGGTATGGGGTACCCGCTGCTGGAGGAGACTCCGGCCGGTGGCTCTGAGGTACTACACGGGGACTACTTGAGGGTGCCCGCGCCGGTGGTGGAGGCGAGGGCCGTGGGGAGGTTCCTGGCGGTGGCTTCGAGGCCCGCCGTCAGCGTCGGGACCCAGTTCACCGTCGCCTTCACGTCCTTGGACGCCGCCGCGTTGTAGAGGGAGACCAGGTCGGTGGAGGCGCCGTTGACGAGGTTGCCGGTGCTCTTGACCGAGCCGGTGCCGTCGCTGGAGAGGAGCTTGGAGAGCTTGGTGCCCGCCGGGACCTTCCAGTAGTTGTTCTCGGCGACGACCTGCGCCTTGGCACGCGCGTTGATGCTGTACTGCGGGGTGTAGCCGTTCAGCGTGGTGATGTCGTAGAAGTTGTTGTAGATGTGCACCTGCCCGAGGCGCGCGAGGGGCGCCCGCTGGACGACCCCCTTCCACACGTTGTGGTGGATGGAGACCCGCAGCTTCCCGGTGCTGTCGGTGTCGCTCGCCCCGATGAGCATCGTCTTGTCGTGGCAGGTGAAGACGTTGCGCGAGACGGTGACGAGGTCGGAGCCCTTGGTGATGTCGAGCGCCCCGTCGTGGATCTGGTACTCCCGGCCGTAGTACTTGGGGTTGGCCCCGTCGAAGTGCGGCGCGTCGGTGAACGTGTTGTGGTCCGCCCATACGTGGGTGGCACCCCGCAGGGTCACCGAGTCGTACTGGCTGTTCCAGTTGCCGGTGCTGCCGTCGGTGGGGTCCCACTGCGGGAAGCAGTCCTCGGTCGCCGAGAGCGTCAGGTTGCGGACGATGACGTTGTCGACGTTCTGGATCTGGAGGCTCCCGCCGGTGATCCCGGCCTTGGACCCCGGCACGCCCACGATCGTGGTGTTCGCGGGCACCTTGAACACGATGTTCTTGGCCTGCTTGGCCTGCGCGGCGGCGCGCGCCTTCTCCTGCGTGCCCGACGGCAGCTTCTTGCGCCCGTAGGTGGAGGGGTCGTACGCCTTCAGGTACGACGCCAGCGAGTACCCCGTACCTGAGGCGTACTCCGCGCAGGTGAGCTTCCTGCCCGCGTCGTTCGTGTTCGCGTCGATGGTGCCCTTGACCTTGATGATCCGGGGTGCCTTGTCCGCCGCCGACCCCAGCGCCTTCACGAGCTGCGCCCGGGTGGAGACGGTGAACGTGTGCGCGGCGTCGGCCTTGGCCCCACCCGTGGTCCCGCTCCCGTACGACGCCCAGCCGTCTTTCGCGGCCAGCGTCTGGTGGTACAGGTCCGCCGCCCCGGCGTTCGCGTTCAGCACGAACACCCCGGCCCCGACCCCGGCGGCCACGACTGCGGCGGACACCACGAGGGTGCGGCGCTTGCGAACGGACCGGCGGTGAGAGGAAGTTGCCACGAAGGAAGTCCTTACGGGTCTGCTGTGCAGCGGGTGCGCTGCGGCTTACGACCCGTCAGTGGTCGCCGGGTGAAGGAAGGTTGCCGCACGACCAGACTTTTTCCGCACGGCCCTCACAGCTGCCTCCGGCACCTCGCGATGAACCTCACCCCACCCGCCCCGTCCCTCTCAGG
>NZ_LIRL01000971.1 GCF_001419795.1 Streptomyces niveiscabiei | reverse complement strand
GTGCCCGGAGGGGGCGTGCGCTGGGTGATAGTGGCTGCGTGCCCGGAGGCGGCACGTGGAAAGATGGCCACAACCCACGCATAACGAGGAGATGACCGCGTGCCTGGCACAAACCTGACTCGCGAAGAGGCTCAGCAGCGGGCTCAGCTGCTCACCGTTGACTCGTACGAGATCGATCTCGACCTCTCCGGAGCGCAGGAGGGCGGCACCTACCGGTCCGTGACCACGGTGCGCTTCGATGTCGCCGAGGGCGGCGCCGAGTCGTTCATCGACCTGGTCGCCCCCGCGGTCCTGGAGGTGACGCTGAACGGGGACGCGCTGGACCCCGCCGAGGTGTTCAAGGACTCCCGCATCGCCCTGCCCGGCCTGCTCGCCGGTCCGAACGTCCTGCGCGTCGTCGCGGACTGCGCCTACACCAACACCGGTGAGGGCCTGCACCGCTTCGTCGACCCGGTCGACCAACAGGCGTACCTGTACACGCAGTTCGAGGTGCCGGACGCCCGCCGCGTCTTCGCGTCCTTCGAACAGCCCGACCTGAAGGCGACGTTCAGGTTCACGGTCAAGGCGCCCACCGGCTGGACGGTGATCTCCAACTCCCCGACGCCCGAACCCAAGGACGACGTCTGGGAGTTCGAGCCGACGCCGCGCATCTCGACGTACATCACGGCGCTGATCGTCGGCCCTTACCACTCCGTGCACAGCGTGTACGAGAAGGACGGCCAGACCGTCCCGCTCGGCATCTACTGCCGCCCCTCGCTGGCCGAATTCCTCGACTCCGACGCCATCTTCGAGGTGACCCGGCAGGGATTCGACTGGTTCCAGGAGAAGTTCGACTACGCGTACCCGTTCAAGAAGTACGACCAGCTGTTCGTCCCGGAGTTCAACGCGGGCGCGATGGAGAACGCGGGCGCGGTGACGATCCGCGACCAGTACGTGTTCCGCTCGAAGGTCACGGACGCCGCGTACGAGACGCGCGCCGAGACCATCCTCCACGAGCTGGCGCACATGTGGTTCGGCGACCTCGTCACGATGGAGTGGTGGAACGACCTCTGGCTGAACGAGTCGTTCGCGACGTACACGTCGATCGCCTGCCAGGCGTACGCGCCCGGCTCGCGCTGGCCGCACTCGTGGACGACGTTCGCGAACTCCATGAAGACGTGGGCCTACCGCCAGGACCAACTCCCTTCCACGCACCCGATCATGGCGGAGATCAACGACCTGGACGACGTCCTGGTCAACTTCGACGGGATCACGTACGCGAAGGGCGCCTCCGTCCTGAAGCAGCTCGTCGCGTACGTCGGGATGGACGCGTTCTTCCAGGGCGTGCAGGCGTATTTCAAGGCGCACGCGTTCGGCAACACGCGTCTTTCGGACCTGCTCGGCGCGCTGGAGGAGACCTCCGGGCGTGACCTCAAGTCGTGGTCGAAGGCGTGGCTGGAGACGGCCGGGATCAACATCCTGCGGCCGGAGATCGTCACGGACGCCTCCGGCGTCATCACCTCGTTCGCGGTCCGCCAGGAAGCCCCCGCGCTGCCGGCCGGCGCGAAGGGCGAGCCGACGCTGCGCCCCCACCGCATCGCCATCGGCCTGTACGAACTGGACGACGACAGCGGCAAGTTGGTGCGGGACGAACGTATCGAGCTGGACATCGACGGGGAGTTGACGGACGTACCCCAGCTGATCGGCAAGCGCCGCCCGGCCGTCGTCCTGCTCAACGACGACGACCTCTCGTACGCGAAGGTCCGTCTCGACACGGAGTCCCTCGCCTTCGTCACCGAGCACCTCGGCGACTTCGAGTCCTCCCTGCCGCGCGCCCTGTGCTGGGCCTCCGCCTGGGACATGACCCGCGACGCGGAACTCGCCACGAGCGACTACCTCTCGCTGGTCCTCTCCGGGATCGGCAAGGAGTCGGACATCGGCGTCGTCCAGTCCCTCCAGCGGCAGGTCAAGCTGGCGCTCGAGCTGTACGCGGCTCCGGCCAAGCGGGCGTCCCTGCTGACGCGTTGGACCGAGGCGACGCTGGAGCACCTGCGTGCGGCTGCCCCCGGCAGCGACCACCAGCTCGCGTGGGCAAGGGCGTTCGCGGCGACGGCCCGCACGGACTCCGAACTGGCGCTCCTCGAAGGCCTGTTGGACGGCTCCTCGACGATCGACGGCCTCGCCGTCGACACCGAGCTGCGGTGGGCGTTCGTCCAACGCCTCGCGGCTGTGGGCCGGTTCGACGAGCCGGAGATCAACGCCGAGTACGAGCGCGACAAGACGGCGGCAGGAGAGCGGCACGCCCTCACGGCCCGCGCCTCCCGGCCCACCGCCGAGGCCAAGGCCGCCGCCTGGTCCTCGGTCATCGACTCCTCCGACCTCCCCAACGCCCTCCAGGAAGCCGTGATCGGCGGCTTCGTCCAGCCCGAACAGCGCGAACTGCTCGCGCCGTACACGGAGAAGTACTTCGAGGTCGTCAAGTCGATCTGGGACTCCCGCTCCCACGAGATCGCCCAGCAGGTCGCGGTCGGCCTGTACCCGGCGATCCAGGTGTCGCAGTCGACGCTGGACGCCACGGACGCCTGGCTGTCCTCCGCCGAACCGAACGCCGCGCTGCGGCGGTTGGTGTCGGAGTCCCGGTCGGGGGTTGAGCGGGCGCTGAAGGCGCAGGCCGCTGACGCGTAACGCGTGACACGAGGGGCGCCCGGCGTTGTCGAACGCCGGGCGCCTTTGTGCTGCCTGCCGGGGGCGCGTTTCACACCCGCTGGAGTGCGCGCTCCCGGGGTGCGGGCGTGGTGGCGCGCGCGGCAGGCCGCAGCTGTCCGATGACCGTCGCCCCCAACGCCACGCCCATCCCCACGAGTTGCAGGGCCGTCAGCGGCTGGCCGAGGGCTGCCCAGCCGAGGGCCGCTGCTGTGACCGGGGAGAGGGAGCCGAGGAGGGAGACCTGGGTGACGGAGAGGTGGCCGATGCCGCGGAACCAGAGCCAGTAGGCGACGGCTGTGTTGGCGAGGGCGAGGTAGAGGTAGCCGCCGATCGCGCGGGTGTCGAGGGCGGGGGGTGCGCCTTCGATCAGGAGGGCCAGGGGGGCGATCAGGAGGCCGCCTGCGGTGAGTTGCCAGCCGGCGAGGGTGAGGGGGCCTGCGCCGGTCGGGCGGCCCCACTTCTTCGTCAGGACGGTGCCGGCGGACATGGAGGCGGTGGAGGCCACGGCGGCCGTAATACCCAGGGTGTCCAGCGCGCCGCCCGCCTTGAGGACTACGAGGGTGACGCCGAGGGCCGCCGCTATGCCGGTGAGGAGGGGGCGGACGGTCGGGCGTTCGCGGAGCACCAGCGTCGAGAGGGCCAGCACGAACAGCGGCCCCGCCGAGGAGACCGCCGCCGCGAGCCCTCCGGGCAGCCGGTACGCGGCGAGGAACAGCAGCGGGAAGAACGCGCCGATGTTGAGCGCGCCCAGCACGCCCGCCTTCCACCACCAGGCGCCGCGCGGCAGCGTGCGGGTGAGGGCGAGGAGGAGCAGGCCGGCGGGGAGCGCGCGCATGAGGCCGGTGAAGAGGGGCCGGTCCGGTGGGAGGAACTCCGAGGTCACGGCGTAGGTGGTGCCCCAGGAGACGGGGGCGAGGGCGGTGAGGAGGACGGTTGCGGACTTCATGGGACACCCCGGTCTGGTAGCTCGACGGTGATTAGCTTAGCGCTAAGCAAATTAGAGTCAAGCCGCTTAGGGGTAAGCCAGTCGGGGGCAAGCCGGCTCCGCTTGAGATACTCCCCCCATGAGCACGCCCCCCAAGGACCCCGTGGACGCGATCGTCGACCAGTGGGCCGCCGCCCGCCCCGACCTCGACACCGCCGCGATGGAGGTCTTCGGCCGCATCTCCCGCATCGCCCGCGCGATGGGCGACCGCGCCGAACGCGCCTACGCCCCGTACGGCATCTCCCGCGGCGAGTTCGACGTCCTCGCGACGCTGCGGCGCTCCGGTGAGCCGTACTCCCTCTCCCCCCGCGAGCTCTCCTCGACCCTCATGCTCACGACCGGCGGTATGACGGGCCGGCTCGACAAACTCGAACGCGCGGGCCTGCTGCGCCGCTCCCCCGACCCCCACGACCGCCGGGCCCTGCGGGTCACCCTTACGGAGGACGGTCTCAAGGTCGTCGACCAGGCCGTGGCGGCCGGGCTCGCGGTCCAGCAGCAGGCGATCTCGGTCCTGGACGCGCAAAAGGTCGGCCAACTGGCCGACCTTTTGCGGGAGCTGCTGCCGGGGACTACACAGGAGTAGCCCTCGGGGGGTACCCGGTTAACCCTCAGGGGGGAGGTACCCGTATACGTTCGTTCAGAAAGCGGACGTCAGGCCTTGGAAGCCTTGGGCTCGCGGTCCTTCGACTTGTCCAGGACCCAGACCAGGCCGGCGATCGCGAGGAAGATCCCGATCGGCGCCACGACGAACAGGCCCAGCGTGTCGACGACACTCAGACCCGGACCCGGGTCGTCACCGTCGTCGCGCGTGAGCGCGAGCGCGGGGGACGACATCAGCAGCATCATCAGCGTCGTACCGGCCGCCAGGGTGCCGGCGCGCAAGGCGTTCTTCTTGTCCACGGTGCAAAAGTAGCGAACCCCGGGGGAGCCCGCTCGCTCGGGGTGCCTTAAGAAGAGGGCGACCGGGTGCCTCTGCGGTTCGCGCGGGGCGGTGACCGGGTGCCCCTTCGGTTCGGGCGGGGTGGTTCAGGGCACGAGTACGACCTTCCCGAGGTTGCCCCGCGCCTCGATCACGCCATGCGCCCGGCCCGCCTCCGCCAGCGGGAACTCCGCCGAGACACGAGGCCGCAGCACGCCCGTGGCGTACTGGTCCCACAGTTCGCTCACCCACCCCGCGTACCTCTCCGGTTCGCGCCTCGCGATCGCCGCCACCTGGAAGCCGGTGACCGAAGCGCTCCGCACGAGCAACTCGTACGCGTCGACCGTCCCGCCGCCCGAGCCGAACGCCACCAGTCGGCCGCCCGGCGCCAACGCCCGTACCGCGGGCCCGAGTACGTCGCCACCGACCCCGTCGAGGACGACGTCCACCGGCTCGCCCCAGCTCTCGTCGCCGTACAGGACGACCTCGTCGGCGCCGAGTCCGCGCACGAACTCCGCCTTGTCCGCGCTGCTCACGGCGGCAACGACACGCAACGCCCGCATGTTCCGGGCGAGTTGCAGCGCCAGTGACCCGATCGCGCTCGCCGCGGCCGTGACGAGGACGGTGTCCCCCTTCCCAACTCCCCCCGCCTCCAGGGCTCCTCGCGCCACCGCACCGCTCCTCACCAGCGCCACGGCGTCGACGGCGCTCGCGCCCTCGGGCAGGGCGGACGCCATCTCCTCGCGGAGGGTGGCCAGTTCGGCGTACGCGTGCGAGAAGCAGAGACCGGTGACGCGGTCGCCCGCCGCGAACCCCGTGACCCCGTCCC